>CAYLXJ010000239.1:0-4438 GCA_964387385.1 uncultured Pirellulales bacterium | reverse complement strand
GGTATGAGTATTTGAAGCGGAAAAGCTCGCCGTCTTTGTCGCGTATTTCGTCGCCGTCGCTGTCTTTCCAGCCGGCCTCATTTAATAACCTTTTTGCTTTTTCAGGGTCGTATGGCCACGGCGCTATATTGGGGTCATTCTGCCTGCCGTAAATATAAAAAGGCCCTGTGATTGTCTTTCCGTACCCTTTATACAAATGCTCGACAATGGCCTGACGATTGGTTATGTGGGTCATTGCCAACCTTACACGCTGGTCTTTGAAAAACGGCGTGTTGAAATTCCACGCGATAAAAGAAAAACCGCCGCTTGGTTCCCAGAAAGAAAGGGTATAAAATTCTTTTTTAAACTGTTTGTCCGTCTCCAGCTCCGCGAATTGCTCGCTCGACGGCTCCATAGCGTCTATCTGGTGCGAACGCAATGCCTGCAGGGCCGCCGTTTCATTAGTGATGATTTTAAAGACAAGCCGCTCAATCCTCGGCTTTTTACCCCAGTAGTTGGCGTTGCGGCGAAGGACAATTTGCTGGCCGACGTCCCACTTCTCAAAAATATATGGGCCGCTGCCCACCGGATTTGACCGCCGGCCGTTAAACTCGTCAGGGTCTTTATACTGATATATATGCTTCGGCAAAACCTCATAAATTCCTACCGCCTCGATGGTCTTCCAGTAAACCTCGTTCAATACAAACTTGACTGTCTTATTGTCTATTTTGATTACGTCTTTGAAATTAGCGTAGTAATTTCTCAGGTCTGCCGCATCGATACCGGTGTCCTGTATTGTCCTATAGGTAAATATAACGTCGTCGGCTGTAACAGGTACCCCGTCCGAAAACCATATATCATTCTTGAGCTTAATTGTTATTTCGAGGCCATCTGAAGACGTGCTCATACTCTCTGCCAGAACCGGCTCTAACTCAACTCCCTCAACGTCGAGATTATAATAGAACAGCGGCTCAAAGATATTTCTCTGATAAACAGTCCTCGCTTCGAGAGAACCCTCAACGGAAATAGGGTTCAGCGTTCTCGGCTCGCCTCGAATTCGCTGAACGAGCCAATCGCCCTCATCGCCGGGGTATTCCTCAAAAATTGATGTCTTGTCCATAGAAGGCCTTTGGGAAGGCCTTGAAGATGTAAAGGACGGGCTTTCAAGCCGGCCGACAAGGACGTTTAGCCGGTCGTAAAGCCGGTCGGCCTGAAGCATCGAAAGGACCTGTAAAAGTATGATTACCCCTAAAAACAAAAACAGAAAAAACTTAAACGCCCCGGACCGTCCGTTCATAACGCCATCCTTTTCTTTACCGTCATTTCGACCGAAGCGATGCTTTGCATCGCGGAGTGGAGAAATCTTTTAAAACAGATTTCTCGACTCGCCTGCGGCTCGCTCGAAATGACATCTCTTAAAAAAACCAATGATTACCTATATCTTTGCTTTTCCTTCGGCACATACCACTCTAAATAATTAAGGCCGAGCTTATGAATGTTAACGTTTTCGAATCTTTTATCAACAGCGCGGAAGGTCGGACGAGTAAAAAGAAACGTATATGGCTGCTGCTCGTGAATAAGCCGGTGAAGCTTGCGGCAAAGGACGTCGGACTCCGTGAGGTCGATTGTAATCCTGATTTGTTCTAATAAAGCATCGGCCTCGGCGTTTCTGAAGCCGACGTAGTTCGAGCCGCGATTGCCGACCTGCGACGAATGAAAAATCTGGTACTGGTCCTCAATAATGTCGCCGCCCCAGCCCATAACCATTGATTCAAACTGCCTGTCGGTTAATTTCGGTATCAGCACCGACCACTCGTAAGGGTCAGGAACAAACTCTACGCCCACCTTGGCCAGCTCATCCTTTAACAAAGACGCCAATCGCGTGTACGTGTCACTTTCGACCGAATAAAGAAATTTGAACCGCAAGGGAATACCGCCTTTGTCGCGAATACCGTCGCCGTCAGTGTCAATCCAGCCGGCCTCATCCAATAGTTTTCCCGCCATCTGGTGGTCATAAGGCCATGGCTCGATTGTCGGGTCATTTTGCGTCCCCTTGATGTAAAACGGCCCTGTAACAATCTCGCCGTAGCCCCGCAACAGTTCCGATACGATTTGTTTGCGGTCGATGCTCATAGTCATAGCCAATCGCACCCTCACATCTGAAAAAAACAGCATATCCTCGTTCCAGCCGATGTAATAAAACGGGTCGCCCGGACTCCAATAATCAAGACAGACAAATTCCTTATTGAAATCAACGTCTTTAACAAGATCAGCGTACTGGTCCGGCTCAGGAATAATTAAATCAACCTGATGCGCCTTTAACGCCTGCACTGATGCAATTGGATTTGTTATAAATTTATAAATGACCTTCTTTAATTTGGGTTTCGGGCCCCAGTAATTTTCATTTCGGCGCAGGACGATTTGCTTGCCAACGTCCCAGCTTTCGAATACATACGGCCCGCTGCCGACGGGATTCGATACCCTTTGATTAAATTCTTTCGCGTCTTTGTATTGATAGATATGCTTCGGATAAATGCCGATGTCCCAGAACGAGCAGACCTCAAGCGCCTTGAAATACGGCCGCTTCATATAAAACTTCACGACACGGTCACTGATTTTCTCGACTCTGTTTACGTCAACATAAAGGTTTGCCAGGTTGGCCGCATCGACGTTCGGGTCGGTTACGGCCTGATAGGTAAAAATCACGTCATCTGCCGTAATCGGCACGCCGTCGGAAAAATGAACGTCATCGCGGAGACGAAAGGTAATTTCAAGACCGTCGCTGGAAATCTCACCGTTTTCGACAAGAAGGGGCTTCAGTTTTACCTCGTCGAAATCATAGACCATTAATGGCTCGTATATGTTTCGAAGGGTAATCCACCGCGAATAAATATCGTTGTCCACGTTTATCTGGTTGAGTGTTTTCGGCTCGACCCTGAACGCCCAGACCAGCCAGTCACCATCGTCGCCGGGATATTCTTCGCCTGTCCGTAAATCTCCGTATTTATATTCTGATGCAACACCTTGTTCGATAATCCTGTCAATTTTATTGAGCATAATATACAGCCGGTCGGACTGGGCCATCGAGAGAATCTGCAGGCAAATAATAACGGCCAGAATAATGAAGAGGAAAAATCCCGATGTGTTCGTGCGATTACTCATTGTCGAGCCAAACCTCCAATGTCCGGCTGTTTCAACCCGTTAACAGTAACTTTTTATGAAGTGCTGTCGGCTTTTTTCTAAGGCGTCGCTGCCGGCGGGGAAAGCTGTAACGGCTGCGTAGCGCCATTACCGTAATCAAAACCGATTTGTGCCGGCAGAACCCCCTGCTTGTTCGCATCGCCAAGAAGCGTGTTGTGCTCTTCACGCAAGGCGGTCAAATCGCCCGATTCGAGCGCCTTTTTAATGCCGAATGAGGGTTTACCCGTCAATTTGGCCAGGCAGGTCCTTTCGGTTTCGACAAGAACGCTGACAAGCTGCTCTTTCTGCGACGGCTTAAGCGTATTATCGCCTTTAATATATCGCTGAAAAACATACGACATCAACTGCCCGAATCTTCTTCCCGCTTCTGCCTTTCCCGGATTGGCCGCTGCCATTTTGTCGGCAAGCAGTTTGAGTATGTCCGCGTCAATAAGCTCGCCGCGGACCGACCAGTCGGCGTACGAGGCGATTCTTATATCGGCTGCCTTGAGTAAAAGCGCGTCGCCCTCCGGTATTTTCACCGACGCGGCAAAAGAAGCAATAAGCCGAAGCATTTCGTAATTACCCGACGACGCGGCTGTCTCAAGCCGGCCCGCTATTTTGCGCGCGTTTTCAAGCTGGATTTTCTCGACGACTTTCGGATTGGTCAAACATCGAACAGCCCAGTAACTGATTACGCTGTTTTTGTCGTCAACATATTTTAATGGCAGGTCAATAAGCCGCGGGTCGGCAAGGTCGTCAATCAATATCAGCAGGTTGATTATTACTTTAACCTTCCGCTGCGGCTGGGTAATTGCTTCGGCTTGCTGCAGGGCTGCCCCGATGTGCTTCAGGGCCGATTCGGAAAACTGGCTCTCGAACTGTGCCTGTCCCGCCTCCGAACTGGCGCTGTTGGCCACAATCAGTGAGCGAACGTTAGATATGGAGGAAAAATCCTCGGTTGTCAGAATTTCCTCAACGGCCTGACCGACAAATTCATCGATGACCTTCAAATCCCCGTTTTCGAGGACTTTTTTGGCCCGGACAGCCTCGATACCCCGGCTATCAGCAGCACCGGCCGACGCGCTTAAAACGAAAAACGATGTTATCGCTGCCGTAAACAAAAAAATCCTGTAAACCATCCGTCACCATCTCCAAAGTTTTCTAAAAATCATAAAAACTTAGTACATTAGAATAACGTAAAAATAACCTGTTGTCAAAACAATTAACCTAAAGTAAAAACTGGTAATTTCTAAACCGCCGAAAAAACCTTTGATAA
>CAYLXJ010000238.1:0-4483 GCA_964387385.1 uncultured Pirellulales bacterium | reverse complement strand
ACGCGCTCGACCTCGGCGGCCTGCTGCTCGATGCTCAGGTTGCGGTGAACGATGAATTTGGCTATTTCGTTGCGATAGCGCGACGGCGCCGGCCTTATAGTGCGGTCCACCCCTTCCTGTGGAACAAGGGTTTTGACCGTCTTCTCAGGCAGGATGTCTTTAATCATTTTTTCTGGAACCGAAAAGCTTGCCAAAGGTTTCCTCCTCGAGATTTTCAAAAAACATCGCCCGGCCGACGTCGCCACGAAGACGGCGGACCTCGCGCATCCCCATCGCGCCCATAACCTCTATCAACTGGTCGTGCCAGGCGGCGATAAGATTGGTCATTCGACCCACGCAGTAATCAAAATCGATTTTTTCGAGCTTGGCTGGACACGTCATCCCCGGCCTGCAGCTGGCACAAAGATGACATTCAAGGGCTATCAGAAGCGGCAGATTAATCGTTGCCAAATCCGCGCCGCATATAATCTCTTTCGCCAGATGCTCCGGCAGGGCAATCCCGCCGCCGGCCATAAGTGTAATTTCATCCCTGATTCCTTTTTCTATCAGGGCGGTGTGAATGTATCGCGTCATATCTTTAATGAATCGCGGTTTGTCTGCGCCAATCTCATTTCCATGGGCGTCCGCTACGATATGAATCACCTCAACTTCTTTGAATTCCGCGAGTTTAATTGCTCGTTCAACGCCCTCACTGGTCAATTCAACTCTTATTACGATGACTATATCAGGATTTATTTTCTTAATTTCTTTGATGCGTCCCGTGACATTGGAGCTGTCGGCAATTTCCGCTAAACGTGTTTTCTTCAGGGCGTCTTTCGGAATGTCCTGGCCATCGGCGATATAAAAGGCAATGTTCTCAAGCTGTTTATCGCTATCCTGCCGCTGACGCGAATCTATAATCGCTATGATACCTGTGTTCACGGCTGTCTGGGCGATAATCGGGTCAAGCTGAGGCAGCGTATGCAAAGGCGAGGTCATATCTATTATTAAAGGCATCGGAATTGAGACCAGCGGCGTTGCGTTTGCGCCGGCCTTGCTGCCGTTAAAAGCCAGATAGGGCTGTTTCCTTCCTATATCGACTGCGGTGCTGATATATTCGCGCCCGTGTATGCCGTCGCGCGTCGGGCGAACGATTTCTGACATATCCGTCCACATCGAATCGAAACCCTTGCCGGCAAACGGCCCGCGATAACCCGCCCCCGAAACCGGTATTTTAGCTGTCTCCGCTTGAAGCCACGTCGTCTTGATAATGTCCGGCGTCCAGTAGCTGTTTCCCATCTTTTCGTAAACAGGATTGAGAGACATACACAATAGGCCTTTAGTGCAGTCCTGAACGCACGAAAAACATCCCATACAATCGAAAAACAGTGCATCTACGTCGCTTAAGTTGCGAATGTAATCTGCCTCCTGCCTGTAGCGGTCGTAAACGCAGGCCTTCTTGACGCAATTATGGCAGCGTGCGCAATCCTCCCGCCAATCGACAACGCCGTATTTGCCGATGCGGGGCCGGCGGGGCGGAACGGGCTGTGTCTTAATATGATATTTTTCCGGCATATTCGTTTCCCATTATGACAACGCCGCGTTAACTGCTTCGCGGGATATTTTCCCTTTGCAGCCGCAAAGAATATGTATGCCTCGCAAGCCCTTCATATTTTTAAGCTTTTTAATTATCTCAACGCAGATATTCTGCCCCTCTTTTTTCTGTGCCGTTGCGTCGCCTGCTTTTCTGAGCCGTTCAATTACATTATCCGGTATGCAGTAATCGGTGTATGTCTTCCTCAATCTCTCCGCCTCATCGGCGCAATCCAGAACCTCGACGCCCGCAAAAATCGCTGCTTTCTGGGGTATTCCTTCAGTTTTAGCTGCCTCTAACCACTGGCCGAATGCCTCGACATCGAAAACGGCAGCGGTCTGGATAAATTTCGCTCCCGCATCAATTTTCTTTTGCAGGCGTATCATATTTAATTCCATCGGCTTCAAAAACGGATTCGCAGCCGCGCCTGCGAGCATCTTAAACTCGCCCTCAATCTTTGTCCCGTCGGCAAGCTGTCCTTTTTCCGACATATTCGTTACCATCTCGATAAGCTGTGTCGAATCAATATCATAAACATTTGCTGACTGGGGAGAGGTTGACAGCGCTTGATGATAGCCGGAAAGGCACAGGACGTTTTTAATTCCCAGGTATGCCGCGCCTAACAAGTCCGATTGCAGCGCGATGCGGTTTCTGTCTCGTGTAACTATATTGCAAATCGGCTCAGCGCCGGTCTTGAGCACCGCCGCCGAGGCCGCTATTGCGGACATTCCTATATTATGACAATTGTCGGCCACGTTGACCGCTGTAAGCCCGCTGCCAAGTGCCTTCAATGCCGCCTCAGTAGCAGGGCCGTTTCCTGACGCTCCGGGCAAAATCTCCGCAGTAACAATAAATTCCCCATTTATTATTTTCTTCGCTAACTTGCTGTTTATGTCCATACGCTTGTGATTTCCTGTTTATTATTTAATTAAATTGATTTGTCTGCGGCTGAGGCAGTTTTCTTACGCTGTCAAAGAAACTTTTAATTTCCGTTAGGGTTTGCTCTATGCTTTCTTCTTTTATTTCAATAACTGCTATCCGGCCTTTGCCGAGACCGACTTCTTCGAGCAGCGATTCGACGGCCTCAGCCCTTTTTTGCGCCCTTGCCGTTCCCTCGATATGAAGGCATTTTGCCTGCGCACAGGTTACTATCGCCACCGCGTCAGCGCCGGTTTCAAACGCCTTGACCAGATACGGGATATCGATTTTGCCTGCGCAGGGAAGGCCGATTGTTTTGACGGTATTGCGGTTTTGGCCGGTATATCGGCTTATGAACTGCTCCGCGTCGGGGCCGTTTGAGCAATAAAAAACGTATGACTTCAAGCAGCCGTTGGTAATATCTATTCTATTTTGCATAACCCTTTCGTATCCTTGTCCATTTCAACGCTAACGCACGGCAACCTGAACAGCCCCCGCAAACACATAATCATTTTACACAGGAAATGCGAATATCGCGTATCATTCGGCTAATACGTGGCATAATTATAGCTTATAATTATAACCTCTTATGGCATTTATATTTATCGATTATTCTTGAATTAATGAGGAGATTATTTAAGCAGTATAAGATATGCTTAATATGCAAAGGCCCCTTTTATTTTAAGGGTTTGTTCGCTTTTGCCGCAAAAAGGTTGATTAATACTTTCCCCGGCGTTGTTTATCAATAATTTTCCTGCGGAGTTTCTTCCTTTGGCGTAGCAGGGACCAACTCTTTCGGGGTCGTCTGCTGTTCCGGCATTTGTCATTTGCGGAGATTGTCCAGTAAAAGCGTCAGGGCCCGTGCCGTCTCGCCGTTTAAATGGTCGGTGCTCGCGAGTTTCAGAGGTGCTTCGGCCTTGTCAAGCTCGCCGAGGCCAAGGTAATGATAGCCCAGCAAAAGCTGCAGGTCGGCGTCCTCTTTATTGGCCTGTGCTTTCTGGTTAAGCCGCTCAACCTGCTTGAGCAGCACGTCGTCGCTCGAATACAGGCCGCGAGGATAATAGATACCTTCCTCCTCCGGCTTGACTTTGGCCAAGGCAGCCCTGAGGACGGTCGCCGCGGATTTGTAATCCCCAAGCGCGAAATACGCCTGTGCATGGGCGAACGGCAGAATCTTGTCGTCCGGCGCCGCCTCACGTGCCATCGCGAATTTGGCAAGAGCCGTGCTGTAATCATCGCTGCCGAATGCCTTAACGCCTTCATCGAAATACTGGTCCGCCGAGGTCGCCGGCGCCGGCTGCTTGGGAGTGTATTGCTGCGTTTCGTTTACCTGCTGCTCATTCGCCGGTCCCCTCGTGTCCGTGCCGTAATAATTATATGTGTAATAGTTTGTCCCGCCGTAGCCGTATTGATAGGGCACGGAATAGTAGCCGTACCAGTAATACGGGTAGGTCGGATACCAGTAGTATCGGATGTAGTCGTAATAGTATGGCCAGAATCCCCACGGATTGACAAAGACGAATCTTCGGCAATGGTACGGATATACCGGAAAGAATCTGTGGTGGTGCCCGGACTGTGAAAATCCGTAGAAGCAGTCGTTCGGCTTGGCTATTCGATGGTTGACGAAGCGGTGGTCGAAACGGCGGTCATAAAACGAAAAGCCGTGTTGCTTCGATAAGCCATGCTGCTTAAAGGAAGAGCCGCTGTGAAAGCCCGACCTGCTGTTGGTAATCCAGTTACGATGTGAACCGGTTCCGCTTTCGCTGCTCCAGGTGAATCCTCCGCTGCCTCTGCCGCCGGAATCTTTTCCGAACCCTCCGCTTCGGCCGATGTTCGAGAAAAATCTTTCGCTGATTCTTCCGCGTGAACCTGTATCGAACCTGTTGCCTTCGCCGCTTCTGTCGCCTCGGGTTACGTTTCCAGTTCTGTCCGGGCTGCTGAATTTTTGAGTCGTGCTGCTTTCTCGTGAGGAACGCCAGTTCGAGTCGTCGC
>CAYLXJ010000237.1:0-4591 GCA_964387385.1 uncultured Pirellulales bacterium | reverse complement strand
TATTCTTCAACGTATGCGTGAACTAGCAGTTCAATCTTCAAACGATACAAACACAAATACTGACCGTGAAGAACTTCAAAAAGAAGTGGACCAATTAGCAAAAGAAATCACACGAATTGCTGCATACGCATTACAAGCCGAAGACGCCGAGAGGCATCGTCGCCCGAAACGTCAAGGTTGTATAAGGAAAGAATAAAATGATTACGACTGAAAATATAAGGCAAAATATAACCGAACGCGAAATCGATAACTGGATATACGAGCGGATAAAACCCGAGCAGATAACAAGGTATCTCGATAATGGTAAACATTTTATCGACGAGGGGCTTATCGAAAGGGAACTGTCGGCCAATACGAAGCCGGATGCGGCTAAGGTGCGGGAGATACTCGCAAAGTCCCTAACCGTGCAGACGCTTACGCCTGCAGAAACGGCGGCGCTTCTCAACGTCGATGACCCGAAACTGCTTTCTGAAATGGAAGAAACAGCCGCGGCGGTCAAAAGGAAGGTGTATGACAACCGCATAGTAACCTTTGCGCCGCTGTATTTAGGCAACCTGTGCGTCAATAACTGTGTGTATTGCGGTTTCAGGTGTAGCAATAAACAGGCGAAAAGAAGCAAGTTAAATATGGAGCAAGTCAGGGCCGAGACAGAGGTTTTGGCGGGCAAAATCGGCCACAAGCGGCTGATTGTGGTATTTGGTGAACATCCTGAAACAGACGTAAATTACATAGCCGAAACAATGCGAACGATTTACGATGTTAAGGTCAAGACCAGAAAGGGTATCGGCGCGATACGCAGGATTAACGTGAACGCGGCGCCTATGAGCGTCGAGGAATTGCGCCTGCTTAAAGACGTCGGCCTCGGGACCTTCCAGGTCTTTCAGGAAACGTATCATAGGCAGACATACGAGCAGCTTCACCCGCGAAACACAATCAAGGGCGATTACCTCTGGCGGTTATACGCTATGCACCGCTCGATGGATGCGGGCGTCGACGACGTGGGCCTGGGCGTGCTTTTCGGTTTGTATGACTGGAAATTCGAGGTGATGGCGCTATTGCTTCACGCGATTGAGCTTGAGAGGAAATTCGGCATCGGGCCTCACACGATTTCATTCCCGCGGCTGGAACCGGCGGACAATACGCCTTTTACGGAAAACCCGAAATACAAGGTCAGCGACAGAGATTTCAGGAAACTTGTTACGGTCATTCGGCTGGCCGTCTCTTATACGGGTATGATTTTGACGGCAAGGGAAAACGCGCAGATTCGCCGGATGATTTTGCCTCTCGGCTGTACGCAGACCGACGCATCAAGCTGTATCGGTATCGGCGGCTATGCTGATTATAAAAATGGTCAGCAAAGCGACCGGCAGCAGTTTATCCTCGGTGATATAAGGAGTTTAGATACTGTGGTCAGGGAGCTTGCGGAAGCGGGATATATAACCTCATTCTGCACGGCGGGGTATAGATGCGGCAGAACGGGCTCAAGAATTATGGATCTGCTGCGAAGCGGCAAGGAAGGCTCCTTCTGTAAATTGAACGCGGTAATAACGTTTCGCGAATGGCTTGACGATTTTGCGACGCAGGAAACAATGCAAGCGGGCGAAAAGGTAATCGCCGAAGAAATCCGACAGATTGAGAAAAAAATGCCGCAGGTATTTGCGCAATTTAAGAAGATGTATGACAAGACGGTTGCCGGCCGCAGAGACCTTTACTTTTAAAAAAGCCGGATGAAAGAGGAAAATTATGGCAGTAGCGGAAAAAGACAAACAGCAGGAACTAAAAGAGTTTATTGAGGCCGTAAAGAAAAAAGAGCACGGCGATTCGTATCTTGTGGCGGTGCTGCACAAGGCGCAGGAATTATACGGATACCTGTCACGTGAAGTGATGGATGAGGTCGCCCGGCAGATGCAGATACCGACCGCCCATATTTGGGGCGTAGCGACGTTTTACCATTATTTCAATCTCAAGCCGCCGGGTAAATACGTCATAAGCGTCTGCTTAGGCACGGCCTGCTATGTTAAGGGCGCGTCACAGGTTTTGGACGCGGTGAGAAAAGAGCTTAAAATCGACCTTGGCGGGATTACCGAGGACGGGCTTTTCTCGCTTCAGCCCGCCCGATGCCTCGGTGCATGCGGCGTGGCGCCGGTCGTGATGATAGGCGACAAAATCCACGGCGAAATGACTCCCCAGAAGGTTACTGAGGTCATAAACCATTATCGAAAAATGGCAAAGAAATAAATGGCAGTTAATGATTTACAAACTGTTTTGAACCGGCTTTACAAGGCGGACGCCCCTGACAGGGCCGACATCGAAATCCTGTTGTCTTTACAGGACAACGGGCAGATTGGGAAACTATTCAGGTTTGCCAATGCAGTCCGCAAAAAGTATGTCGGCGACGACATTTTACTGAGAGGTATTGTTGAGTTTTCGAATTATTGTGACAATACCTGTAAATATTGCGGCTTGAACAAGAACAATACCAAGCTGCCTCGATATAAACTAACCGACAGGCAGATTTTAAAATGCATCGAAAAGATTGCCGACAGCGGCATCGGAACAGTTGTTCTGCAATCGGGCGAGAATGCCGATTTGGATGCCGAATGGTTGGCGGGAGTCATCCGCGAGATTAAAGTGCGGTTCGATATTGCGGTTACGCTTTCGGTGGGCGAAAGGCCGTTTGAAGATTATGCCCTGTGGAAAAAAGCCGGTGCGGATAGATACCTGCTGAAAATCGAGACGACAAACCCTGAACTTTACGGCAGGTTGCATCCGCAAATGTCGTTGGATAACCGCTTGCGGTGCTCAAGAGATTTGAAAATGTTGGGTTATCAAACCGGCTCGGGCAATATCATCGGGCTTCCCGGCCAGACAATCGCTGATATTGCGAACGATATTTTGTTTTTCGCGAAAGAAAATTTCGATATGCTCGGAATCGGTCCGCTGATACCGCATCAGGCGACTGAGCTTAGGGATTGTCTCTCCGGCGACGTGGAAATGGTTTTAAAAACAATCGCTGTAACGAGAATCATAACCAAAGATGCTCACATTCCGGCGACAACGGCCATGGGTAGTGTAAATGGAATTGACCATCGGATTCAGGCGTTGACGGCGGGGGCGAATGTTTTGATGCCAAATTTCACTCCTCAGCCCTATAGGCAATTATACGAGATATACCCGGGCAAAAGATGCGTTACAGAAATGCCCGGCGATTGCGTCGGCTGTATGGGTCTGATAGCACAGGCAATCGGCAGGACGATTGATTACTCAAGAGGCGATTCGCTTAAAAAGAAAACAAGACAATGTGCGTGAGGCACAAAATAAGACAATAATAACTTTTAAGGAACGGAGAATATGGCAAAAAAAGTGCTGATGATTGACGACGACCCGGAATTCGTCGATGCGATTACCAACATCTTAGACGCCAAGGGTTACGACGTGGTAAGCGCAAACGACGGCAAAGAAGGCGCGGCAATGGCGAAAAAGGAGAAGCCCGACATCATCCTTTTAGACGTGATGATGACGACCAAGACGGAGGGTTTCGATGTCGCCAGAGAAATACAGAAGGACCCGAACCTAAAGGATACTCCTGTTGTGATGCTGACAGGTATAAGAAGGGAGATGAATCTTCCTTTCGGTTTTGAGCCGGATGAGGAGTGGCTGCCTGTTAAGGCCGTTCTTGAAAAGCCGGTAAAGCCGGAAGTTTTACTCAAGACCATCGAAGAGAACATTAAAAAATAGAACAAAAACAAAGTATTATTTGATGAGGTAAGTATTATGGCAAAGACACCAAAAGGATTGCGCCTGCACATAGGTATCTTCGGACGAAGAAACGTGGGCAAAAGCTCAGTTCTCAACGCGTTCGTAAAACAAAACGTCTCAATCGTCTCGGACGTGGCGGGCACAACAACCGACCCGGTTGAGAAGACAATGGAGCTGAAGCCCATCGGGCCGGTGGTTTTTATTGATACTGCGGGCGTCGATGACGTCGGCTCACTTGGCGAAAAACGCGTCGATAAAACCAGGCAGGTTATTGACAGGACCGAGCTTGCGATTCTCGTAACCGACGAATGGACCGATTATGAGAAACAGTTGCTTGTGATGTTCGAAAATAAGAACATCCCCTGTGTAGTCGCGGCCAACAAACAGGACTTGAGACCCAATAAAGCGCTCGAACTGTCATCTGATGATGCGGGCGCTGTGTTTATAGCGTCAACGAACGCAAAAGACGGAATTGGAATCGACCGGCTCCGGGAAATGGTAATAGCGGCAGCCCCGCAGGAGTTTATCGAGCGGACGCCGATAATCGCCGACCTGGTCAAACCGGATGACTTGGTATTACTGGTGACGCCCATCGATATCGAAGCGCCTAAAGGCCGATTGAAAATGCTTCAGGTCCATTGTATGCGCGAAATTCTGGATAAGGGGGCGTTCGCTCTTATAGCTAAAGAAACGGAATTGCCGAACGTTCTTAAAATACTAGCCAGACCGCCTGCTTTGGTTGTCTGCGACAGCCAGGTTTTTGATAAAGTGGCCGACGTAATCGACGAAAAAATACCCCTGACGACTTTTTCAATTCTTATGGCCCGGTTCA
>CAYLXJ010000236.1:0-4603 GCA_964387385.1 uncultured Pirellulales bacterium | reverse complement strand
CCAGTCCGGCAGCAGTTCAATACGGAATTCACAGCCCGTCTGCCGCGACTGCGGTATTATTTTACGCGAAAGAATTATATCGAGCGTTTTCTGGCGACTGGTTATGTGCCGCAACATTTGTCGAAGCACCGCGTTGACAAAACCCGCCTGTTTTGCGCCGGCGATTTGCTTTGAACATTCGACCGCCTCGTTAACTATCGCATATTCTGGGCTTTGAGGACAAAAAATCAATTCGTATGCCCCAACGCGTATAACTTCAAGGATTCTGTCGGGTATCCGCTTAATAGTGGCCGATGAAAACTTTTTAATAACAAGGTCGAGTAACGTGCGGTTTCTTATTACGCCAAAAACCAAATCAGTCGCTTTTTGACGTTCGGTCAATTGCGGATATCTGTCTAATATCTCGCCCGCAAATTCCTGACGCAGTTCCATCTCACAGAGGACCTCTGCTGCAATACTGCGGGCTGTTGTGGGCTTTCGCAAAGCCATATCATTCAGCAGCATCGATTTTGATGAACCGGTCGCCTGCGCAAACGTGCCGGCCGTTTACAAAATCTGCGAACTTCATCAGGCGTGAGTTTTCGGGCTTTAACTGTGTGATTTGCAAACGATTCTCACCGCATACAACGTTGAGGTTCTCATCTATTGTGCCGGGGGCAAGTTTCTCGGCATTGTCCATTCGTATCAGTTCCGCCTTGGCGAAAATAACGCGTTCGGTCTTGTCCGTTTTTTTTGACTGATAAATTGCGCACGCCCCGGGCCAAGGCCAGAAACCAAGCATTTTCTTACGCAGTACTTCCGCCGGCTCGCTGAAATCAAGAAAACCATCGGCCTTTTGCAGTTTAGGGGCGCGCGTAACCTGCGATTCGTCCTGTTTTGTGTAAACAACCGCACCCGCCTCAAGCCGGTCGATTATTGCGACAAGGAACGGCGCAGCCATTTTTGACAATCGCTCGCCCAGCTCTCCCGCCGTCTCGTCCCAGCCGATTGCAGTCCCTAATTGGGCAAGAACCTCGCCAGCGTCCATTCGCTCGGCGACGGTAATTATTGTAATGCCTGTTTGTTTTTCATCATTCACAATCGCCCAGTTTATCGGCGCCGCCCCGCGATACTTCGGCAGAAGCGACGCGTGAACATTTATCGCTCCCTTTGGGGGGATACTAACGACTTCTTTACTGATTTTCTGACCGAAAGCGACAACAACGATAAGGTCCGGCTTGTGCTCAGCAATCCAGTTGGCCGTCTCCGAGGCGTTCACATCGGCTGTCTCTATTACGGGAATTGAATGTTCGAACGCCCAGTCCGCAACAGGGGTATGGGCCAGTTTACGTCCTCTGCCGGCAGGATGCGCCGGCTGTGTGACCACAAGGGAAATCCTGTGACTCGACTGCGCAATCGCGTCGAGACAATGCAAACCAAACTGCCCGCTTCCGAGATAAACGATGTTCATTCGTTTTTCAGAAAATAGATGAGATGTCAGGCCCCTTTTTCTTCGAGCTTCTTAAGCTGTTTACGGTGAGCAATCTTTGAGATTGTCGGCATACGGTTTACGATTGTTACGCCCTCGATATGGTCAAACTCGTGCTGCAGGGCGCGAGCGTAAAGCCCGTCGGCATGCTCGGTAAACATTTTACCTTCGATGTCAGTGGCGGTAACGGTAGCTCTCGCGTACCTTTTGATTTTCGTATAAACACCCGGTACCGAAAGACACCCCTCCTCATTTTCAATAAGCGGCCCTTCCGGCTTAACCGTAGGGTTGACAAAAACTCGGACGTTTTGCTTCGTGCCGTCTAATGAAATGATAAATAGCCGTAAAGGCACGCCCGCCTGCGGGGCCGCGAAACCGACGCCTTTTAATTCAACCA
Organism: uncultured Pirellulales bacterium; assembly: GCA_964387385.1. Taxonomy (GTDB): domain Bacteria; phylum Planctomycetota; class Phycisphaerae; order Sedimentisphaerales; family Anaerobacaceae; genus Fen-1362. The sequence continues at coordinate 2,738 of CAYLXJ010000236.1, read as the reverse complement.
TAAGGTCGGTCATTTTCGCAACCAGCCGGCGAATATTATCATCGATTTTCTCAACCGGTTGCGCCGGCCCACCCAGCACTTTGGCCGGATAATGCGTAATGCAGCATTTATCAACGTCAATTTCAATCATACTCGTCGCCGTCGAATGTATTGCCTAAATAGGCCTTTTTGACGATTTCGTTTTGAATAATCTGCGAAGGCGTACCCTCCGCCAGCACCTTGCCGTGGTCGATTATGTAGGCCTTATCTACGACCTCCAGCGTGCGTTCGACGTTGTGGTCGGTAATCAGGATGCTCACGCCTGAAGCGACAAGATGGCGGATGTCATTCTGCAAATCCTGAACGGTAATCGGGTCAACGCCGCTGAACGGCTCATCGAGTAAAATCAGCGACGGTTCCGTAATCATCGCGCGGGCGATTTCGAGTTTTCTCCGCTCGCCGCCCGAAAGAAACCTGCCCTGGCTTTGCGCCACCTCGGTCAGACCGAACCGCTCGATAAGCGTATCGGCCTTTTTGTTCCGCTGCTCGCTCGTTATGGCCATTGTCTCCAGAATCGCGTTAAGATTATCGCGGACGCTTAGCCGCTGGAATATGCTCGGTTCCTGTGAAAGATAGCCGACACCCAGCCGGGCCCTTTTATACATCGGTATCGCAGTAACGTCGTTGCCTTCGAAAACCACGCTTCCGGCGTTGGGCGTTATCATACCCATAATCATCCGGAAGGTTGTGGTCTTGCCGGCGCCGTTTCTGCCTAATAAGCCGACGATGCTGCGATGGGCGATTGATATTGATACGCCGTTTACTACCGCCCTTCCGGCGTATATTTTCACCAACTCTTTTGCCTCGAGTAAATCCATATCGAAACAGGATAACAAATCTTCTGGCGTTTTCACCCTTTTTTTGTTAAATATGTGTTCTCATGTTTGCATTGATAAGCGACATACATTCGAATATCGAGGCATTGACGACGGTGCTGGCCGACATCGAGAGCCGGGGCATCAAGACCATTTACTGTCTTGGTGACGTTATCGGCTATGGGGCAAATCCGCGAGAGTGCCTTGACCTTGTTATCGACAAGACCAAATGGTGCGTGATGGGCAACCACGATTACGCCGCTATGTACGAACCGACAAATTTCAACTACGGCGCCGAGCAGGCCGCTTTCTGGACTCGGTTTAACCTTGAGGACGATCCTGATAAAAAACCCCGTGACAGCCGATGGGAATTTTTAGGAAAGCTCCCTATGCGCCGCACCCTCAAATCGAAACTCGGCGATGTGGCGGCAAACGTTGACTTCCTTCACGCCTCGCCGCGAAGGCCGATTAACGAATATATCTTCCCTGATGACGTTTACACAAATCCCGTCAAGGTCCGCGTGATGTTCGAGCGGGTCAAACACATCTGCTTCGTGGGCCACACGCACCTGCCGGGGGTATTTTTAGATGAGCCGGATTTCTACCTGCCCACCGAATTAGGCAACGTTTACCCGATTGTCGAGGACGAAAAGGCAATCATTAACATCGGCTCTGTGGGCCAGCCCCGCGACCGCGACAACCGCGCAAGCTACGTTTACGTCGAGGAAAACGAGGTGCATTTCGTCCGCCTCGAATACGACTATAAAACCGCCGCTGAAAAAATCAGGGCAACGGGCCTGCTCGACACCTTTAACGCCGACCGCCTCGAAGAAGGACGATAAAACTTTGGAAGACGGAAGACAGAGGACAGAAGACAGAAAAATGAATCTAAGAATAATCATAATTTTGGCAATAATCTTTTCGGGCTTGTTTGCGGTCAAAGCCATCAACGCTGAGACGGCAGAAGCACAGCCGAACCCAGAGCCGAATTTTACTGCTGTTAACTGGTCTGAAAAAACAATCACGCTCGGTTCTATTGACCCCAATACAGGTTTTAAGTTTCTACTGGAACTAACCTCACGGGGTGCAGCTATAAAGAAGGCCTCGCTGAGTGAATTCGACGACCTCAATCATATGAACCCTCAGCCGCTTGCTCTGCTGACGCCGGCCATAAAACCTGATGGTAATAATGTAAAAGATGTTTTTTCAATGGCAAATGAGGCGTTCAGGATAGCTATCGAACCTAACCGAGAACTCCCCTTAGATAGGGTTAACTGGAATTTACTTGGTGTTATAAAGGACAACGACCGCGAATCTGCAACCTTTGAAACGATAATAAAATATAAAGACGAACCCATCCTCAAACTAACCAAAACCTTTTCTATAACCCGAGAGAGTTACCAATTGGATTGTAATGTTACGGTCGAAAATTTATCTACTTATGACCAGGGTGTTTCATTTAACATGATTGGTCCAATTGGAATTGAACAAGAAGATCCTAGAACCGATGAAAGAAAAGCAGTCGCAGCTTTTAGAGAGCGTGGAACCCAGATTAACAGTATAAGAGCCAATATCAGCAATTTCGATGGTCAAAAAAAATTCGACGAAATAGTGCTCAATCAGCCAAATGCTCAATTTCTCTGGACGGCCATAACCAATAAATACTTCACAACCGTCTTGGTTCCTCTTCCGCAACAAGGCAAGACATTCTGTGACTGGGTCAATGGAAGGCGAAATAAAGCTGGCGATAGGCAAATAATATCCAAAGAAAGAAAAGGGCTTCGGTTCGCGATTCTTCGGTTTTTTACAGGTAAATCATATAAGGAGAACATAGAGAATACCGGCAAAGCCGCGATATTTTTCAATCCTGATCCCCAGGAAGGT
>CAYLXJ010000235.1:0-4608 GCA_964387385.1 uncultured Pirellulales bacterium | reverse complement strand
CGACGAGCTGGATTTCTGGGGCGGGACGCTTTGCCTTGTGCTTTTCGCGACAATCGAGACGATTCTTTTCGCGTGGGTATTCGGTATGGACAGGGCGTGGACTGAACTGCACGTCGGCTCGGATATCACGATTCCGCGAATATACCGTTTCATTATCAAATACGTTACGCCCGCCTTTCTGCTGGTGATTCTGGGGTCGTGGCTTTACCAGCAGGGGATTCCATTTATACTTCTTAAAGGCGCCGCCAGAGAAAATGTTCCGTATATCGTGGGAGTCCGGTTGATGCTTCTTGCGTTTTTCATTTTCCTGGTATTTCTGGTCTGGAAGCTCTGGCGGCGCAGAAAATTGGAGGATAATAAATGACCTACGCCGGCTGGATATTTCTGATTGCAAGCTGGTCAGTGATTCTTTTATTGCTTGCCTTTTCCCTGTCACGCACGCTGCGGTCAAAAAATTCGGGCAAATAGCCGTTTGCCGCAAAAACACAAAGATTTTCACGGCTAAAAATGGTCAAAATATTTGAAAAAAACATTTGCACAAATCGGCTGGTTTGTTGTATAATCACTTCTTATTGAGCATATTCCCCCGTCTCTCAGGAGTATCAGCTTAACAAAATAACGTGAGGGGCAAAGTATTTTTGTGGCCCGTTCGGGCCAAAGGAGTACAAGTGAGTACCGGTAAAGTAAAGTGGTTTAACAGCAAAAAGGGTTTCGGATTTATTATCCCCGATGATGGCGGCGAGGACCTCTTCGTGCATCATTCGGAGATTCAGTCCGGCGGCTTCAAAGACCTCAAAGAAGGCCAGGCCGTAGAGTTTCAGGTCGGCCAGGGCAAAAAAGGCCCCTGCGCCGTCAGCGTAACGCCGAAATAAAACATCATTGACCAAACCACGAAAAAGGGCCGTGCATTTCCGCTCGGCCCTTTTCATTTTCTTTCAAATACCATAAATCTTAGGGCAGACACATAGGTCTGTCCCTGCGAAAAACTGGTCTGTCTTTGTTAAATGATTATTTCGGTTTGTAGCCCTTGACATGACCTGTAGTGTATTTTCTACAGGCCTTTTCGAGGTCAACGTCGCTGATATTGGCAAGCGTGCAGAGCCAGGCAAAGACGTCGGCGAATTCCTCTCGTGTGTTTTTCCTGTCTTTTTTAGCAAGGGCGGTCGCCAGTTCGCCTACCTCCTCGACAAACCACAGGAATGTTCGCGGAACGCCTCTCTGGCGGTCCCGCTTTTCATATTTTTTGGAAATGAACTGCTGAAATTCCTTGATATGCATTTTTGATTACATAACTCCCAGAACACAGAGGCCGCCACTATGACGGCCTCTGCGATTGGTTTAATTTTATTGTTTTCCGGCTGAATTATTTCAGCAGTTCTGATAGTTTGGTCTTCGAATACACGGTTTTTGCCGCATCGAGACCCTGCTGATATGCCTTCTCGGAGCGAGTGGTGAATTTGTCCTTCTTGGCGTGCTCGTCGAGATTCAGCTGGCTTGCCATCGGGCCGTCGACCGCTTCGATGATGTCAAGCAGGGAAATTTTGCTCGTCGGTCTTGCCAGGACAAAGCCGCCGCGGGGGCCGCGCTTGCTGCGAAGTATGTTGGCCCTGACTAACTGCTGCATAATCTTTAGCAGATATTCGAGGGGAATGTTGTATTCTTTGGAGATAGTTTGTGAAAGGACGATTCCATCCTGCTGATTTCTGGCGATGTATCCGGCCGCCAGAATGCCGTAGCCGGTCGATCTGCTGATTTTCATTTTGACCTCCTTACATTATTCTTGGCTAAAATTGTTTTTGTTTATCTTTTTCATCGTGCACACGTGCACGCCCGCTGCGACAACTATTCAGGGTGTGGCTTTTTTTAAAATGTCACGCACTTACGCAAGGGTGCCATTATTCAATCTCTGAAGTAAAGTGCAAGAACTTTTTCTCCGAAAAAAACATCAGATTTGAAAGGTTTTACTAAATATCCACAGCAATGCAAGAGAATTTTGAAAAAAAATTGCTACTTTTTACCGGCCCCGCCGTGCCCGTTTTTCTTTAGAGGCGAAAAATTTTGTTAAATAAAAAAATAAAAAAATTTTGCAAGATGGGGGAAAATTTGATATTTTGCCTCTGTCGCTTTGGTTTTAAGCATGTAATTGACGTTTTTTATGGAGATTTTATATGGCGTCATTAAAGCCGAGAGTTAGCGTGGAATATGGTGAAGAAGCAACCGTAATCACATTCACCGACGAGAAAATCCTCGAGGAAAGGGATATCGTCGAGCTTCAGGAATCACTTATGGGGGTTATCGAGCAGGCCGCCGAGAAGATAAACCTTATCCTCGATTTTACAAACGTTAAATTCCTGTCTTCGGCGGTGCTGGGACTCTTAATTCGAGTCAGCAAAAAGGTTTACGAACAAAACGGCCAGCTTCGGCTCTGTAATATAAGCCCCCGTATTTACGAGATTTTCAAGATAACACGACTTACCAAAATATTCGATATATATCCTGACAGAGCCGCCGCTATAGCGAGCTTCGCTGGCGCTCAAAAGTAAGCTAATATCCCGGCCTGGTTTGCAGCAGCGAATGGTAAGGAATTGCCTGATTTTGTATGCGGTTTTTCAGAAGCGGGGGTTTTTAGCGGCCTTAATTTGGATTTTTGTAGGAGACTTTTAACGCACGGGTATATGTTATCAAACCTGCCAATCAGCCGCTCGGTCGTTGTCTCGAGCACGCCTGCTGCAATCGTTGAGGTGTATGATTTGATATTGCCCGCCTTGCAGGCCGGCCATTTCGGCGAAGAGGACATTTTCGCGGTCCATCTGGCTTTGGAGGAGGCATTTATAAATGCCGTCAAGCACGGCAATAAGATGGAACCGAGTAAGGCGGTCAGGGTTGACTTTTCGATAGATGAGGACAAAATTGAAATCTCGATGACTGATGAAGGCGAGGGTTTCGACCCCGAGGTCATACCAGACCCCCGATACGGCGATAACCTTTACAAGCCCGCGGGCAGGGGGATGCTGCTGATGCGCTCGTTTATGGATGTAGTCGAGTATAATAAAAAAGGCAACAGCGTAATTATGATTAGATACAAGGAGAAGCGTCGTCCGTCAAAAACTGCAGGCAAATCACTCCGATAGCCGATAATATCATTTCGTATTGCTTAAAAAGAGGTGTGGTGTAAATTTATGCGCAGGATAAGTGTTTTAGTGTTGATAATGTTCGGCCTGTTCGGCTGTGCTGCCGATGAACCGATGCCCCAGATTATTTACGATTACCCCGCGCCGGGGCCTGCGAAGCCGTCGCCTCGATTGCCTGTGGATAAGCCGCAGACGACGCCGACATATCCGTCGCCTTTGCCCGGCGAGGCGGCGCCGCGATACTGGCTGCCGTCTAAACCTGACAGGGCCTGGACTGCGATAATAATACATCATTCCGCGACGCGAGAAGGCAACGCCGCTATTATTGACAAATGGCACCGCGAACAGAACGGCTGGGACGGCATCGGCTACGACTTTGTAATTGGCAACGGCTCAAACAGCGGCGACGGCGAGGTCGAGCCGACCTATCGCTGGCGTGGCCAGCTTACGGGCGCTCACACAGGCGGCACCCCAGGCAACTGGGCCAACGAGGAGGCGATAGGTATCTGCCTTATAGGCGATTTCAACCGCACGACACCGACAGCCAGACAAAGGGAGTCGCTCGTGAAACTTGTCCGCTTTTTGCAGCAGCGTTACCGCATACCGAAAAGCAGGATTTATGGACACGGCTCAACACCCGGCGGACACAGCACCGACTGCCCAGGCGGCAGGTTTTCGATGTGGTGGCTAAAGTCATCGCTGCCTGATTGATTATTGTGAGTCAATTTAGAGTCCCATAATTCCGCAAAAGCCCGACTTTGTCGATTTTTTGCTTCAGAATTCAAAACGCTAAATAAGTCATTCCTTTTTTAAGCCGATTCTACAGTGCAATGTATTAAACATTAAACGCAAGGAGTCGGCTAATGGACATATTTGGTTCGGTGTATTCGCAGGGTTGTGTGCTAAACGAACAGATTGCCCGTCAGATTTTCGATATTCTGCCCGAAGACGGTCCCGTGATGCTCATCGTCAGCAAAAAGGGCAACTGCTGGCCAAGCAGCGCCGAGGGATACGCGAAGATAGGCCTTACCGACGCCTTTATAAAAGATATCTGCGCCAAAATCGACGACGGCGCCGAACCCATTATATCGCAGGTCAACGACTGTTCCATCATCGCGACGTCGCTTGCGACTGACCGTTCCGACACCGGCTACATCATTCTGGCGCTTCCTCATTACAGCCCCGAATCCACTTTGGCTAATATCACCCTTATCGAGATTCTCCTCAGCCAGATCGGCCTTATCGCCCACCTCATCGAGCAGAATAACGCCCTCCACGAACGCCAGATGGGCCGACTCGTCTCCTGCGCCTCCGCAGCAGACGACTTCACACTCAACTAATCCGCTCGGATAAACTCTTCCGCAAAAATCGGGAAATTGTCGTTTCTAAAAAGAAAAAATCAGATTATTCGAAGAATATTTTCGTTCGTAACCCCCCCCCCCGTATAAGGACTTACGAACAATTGTAAGAATTTTCT
>CAYLXJ010000234.1:0-4608 GCA_964387385.1 uncultured Pirellulales bacterium | reverse complement strand
AAATCCCTTATTTTTCGTCAAAAGCGCGCAAGTTCAAACCTATTTATGGAGGGACTGTGTGGTCTCTTGGACGAGGTAACTCGTCGAACGGTTGCGGTTCCGTCTTCGCTGCGCTCCGCCGAGACAAGTATGCGACTCGTAACGGTTACGGAACCCGTATGACGACAAAAGTAAAAATCAAAATGAAAAATGCAAAATGACAACGCAAAATGCAAAATTGGCTGGCGCGATATGAAGGCAAAATCGGCAATACGCGGACTTCAAGTGATTTCCGCAATTTTAATTTTTAATGTTTGATTTCCGAAGCGGGCCCTGCGCTTCGCTTCGTGTTTAATTTAATGAAAGGGGAGAATATGAAATGGGGCGTAAATGTAACGTTCAGGATTCCAATCTGGCTGGATAAAATTATCGTATGGCCTTTGATTCTTTACAGGCGATGGAAGTATTACGACCCGTTCCGGAAAATTTACCTCGGCGAAGGCGTCTGGACAGTCGTCTCGCCCAACGATTACTACCTGCTTAAAAACTTCAACTGGTACCTCGGCGGCAACGGAAAGGAATTCTACGCCTTCCGAAATATTAAAATAGGCCCCGGCAAAACAAAAATGGTCAGTATGCACAGGCAGATTATGAATTTCCCCGAAGGCAAAGTTGTTGACCACAGGAATAATAACCCTTTAGACAACCGCAGGCCAAACCTCCGAGAAGCAACACACGCCCAGAACGCCTGCAACAGACCGAAAATCAAAACAAAAACCTCGTCCCCCTATATCGGCGTATATTTCGAAAAACGCACGGGCCGATACACAGTTAAAATCAGGGTCAGCGGCAAACGCCTCTGGCTCGGCCGCTTCTATAACGAAATCGACGCAGCAAAAGCGTATGATGAAGCAGCGAAGAAGTGTCACGGAGAATTTGCCCGCCTCAACTTCCCGTGCGAGGACTACATAAACGAAATAAATGCCTTAAAACAAAACGCCGAATAGTCGAAGGAGAAAATGGGGACATTCTGATTTTCTATTTTGAAAGAGATTAATTCTAAAATCCGCAATCCGCTTTCAAAAATAATCAATTATCAATCATAAATAATCAATGGCTTAATCCCAGCTTAATATTTTTATCATAGCTTGTAATTTGCGCTTATTAAGCTCCAGCCCAGTAGGGATATGGATTAAGCGTTCGATTGTGCTTTCGGAGTGGGGGCAGGAGCCCTCTTTGTAATTTACTTTGGCGAGGTCGGCAGGGCCGAGGGGATGGACGGGGCTTGAATACCAGCCGGCGACGTCGAGGCCTCGCATACCTGCCTTGTGGACGATTTGCCATTTTTTATAAACGCGAAGAGGGTATCTCATCAGGGTGATATCCGCCTGCGACTGTCGGGGCCAGAGGGAAAGGCCTGCGTTAGTGAAGGACTCCTCTATCATTTGGGTATTTTGAAGCCGGAGCTGATGCAATTTGTGCCAGTTTTGCAATTGTCTTAATTTCGCTTTTGCGGTCATTTCTCCCATAAGGCGGGGGTATCCCGCAAAATCGGGGAAATCATCTTTCAAAAAGGACTTCCCTTTTGGCCTTAACAAGCCGCGAAGGCGGGAGTAGTTATATCCGAGGAAGCAATCGAGACGAGATTGACTAAGCGGCTTATAGATAAATCCAAGGCAGGCGTGAATACAATCCGATTTCACGGACGCCGGCTTAGCGTGTTGTTCAATCAGGCGGTCAACTTTTTCAAGCAGTGCAATTGAATTGACAGTAAGCACACCTCCCGGCCGGACGGCGCCAGCGCCGAATGTGCCTGATTTTTTATTGTTCCATAAGCAATGCAGCGAATGAGCGCAATCCTCGATAATTACAGCGCCGATTTTTCGACAGGCGTTAAGCAGCTCATCCAGTCGGCCGGGATTACCGAATGTGTGCTGCAAAATCACCGCTTTAAGAGAGCCGGCATCCTGTATCAGGATTTCACGAGGGTCAATGCAGAGGTGTTCATCGATATCGAGATATACGGGGATTGCCTCACAAACCTTGACGGCCTCCACCACGGCAAGGCAGGTAAAGGCACAGACGCCTACTTTATCGCCGGGGTTAACACCGAGTGCCTTGAGCAATACCGCTAAAGCGTGCCTGCCGAGGACAAAAGCCCGTGCGCCGGTCGAGTCCGCGAACCGGACAATTTGCTCTTCGTATTTTTTTCGCCAGTTTCCCAGAAATAATCAGTAATCAACGGCCTACTGAATCACCAAATACCCCCTTTGGCCGGCTTCGTAGGCGATGTGATTCATTACGATGGGTAAGTGCTCATCGGCGAGGATTGGGCCGGAGGGATTGTTTTTATAAATCAGGCGTTTAATCTCTGATTTTATAAGCCCCGGCGGAGAGGCCTCGAGACGCAGTTTGAATCTGGCCGACTTGAACTTCTGCAGTTTAGGGATGGGCAGACACACAGGCGTTACATCTTTACAGGCCCCGGGGACGAGCGCCGGCGACACGCAGCCGTCCGCGCCGCCTATATCGAGATTTCGCAGCCGCATCTCAACTATAACCGAACCGGTGTACCACTTGCCCCGCATATTTTCGGAAGCGTCGCGTGTCTTTGACGGTGATACGGCGCCGAGACGGATAAGCTCATCTTCGAGAATCGTCGTAATGGCGGTGTTATACGCCCTTGTGCCGGGTCCAGCCGCCGTGGCGACGGCCTTTGCGCCCAGTATTGCGCCTAACAGGTTCGAATATGAATCCTCCCACGCGAAGGCCGAATGAAATTCCGACACCATAAACGAACCGTGACCATACCAGGTTATGACTTCGTGCCAGGTCGTCAGATACCAGGTGAAATATTCCGCAAGCTCAAGAGAGATTTCTTTTATGAGTTTCTGTTTCTCGGCGTCAGGCATAGAGTCGAAACCGGCCGGGTATTCGATAAACGCGTGAAACTTTGTCGGGTCATAGCTGAGATTGAAACGCCAGTCCTTCTGACCGGCAGCGAGGCGCTTTCGGCTGAAGTTATAAAGATAATAAGCGTGGTCGGAGGCGATACGAAAGTGCGACAGGTCGATATGTCCGCCGTTGCATGTATAGACGATGCCGGTTGACTCGCCGAGAGACGAGCCGTAATTGTTCCTGCCGATATCTCGGGCGTCCCGGAAATGCACGCCCATCGTATTGGCTGCATAACAGCCCACCCGAGGCCGGGGCTTGCCCCCGACGCCGCAGCCGGATAAACAAAATATTAATACCCCAATAACAATAAATGTCGCGACTCTGTATTTATTCATATAAAATCCTTTGTGCTGGCTTACAGTTTCGGCTTAACGTGACCGCCGTCAAGCTCGCCCTCTGCTTCGGCCACCAGCGCCGGCTCGGATGGCCTTACGGGTTTCAGCGTCATTGAAAGCGCCGCCGCCGCCAGGCAGGCAATGCCGCACGGAATAAATGCCCATATCCACATTTTATCGTCGCCCATCCTGCCGCCTAAAATCGGCCCGATGACCCCGCCTACGCCGTAGGCCATAAACACCCACGGGTAATTTGTCCCGACGTTTTTGTTGCCGAGATAATCCGCCGTTGCCGCCGGGAATAAGGCGAAATTGCCTCCGAAGTTAAACCCGATGATTGCCGCCCCGATATAAAGCCCGATTTCGCTTCCGCCGATGAAATAAAAAACAATCATCATTATGCCCTGTGCCGCGCTCATCATAATAATCGCGCATTTTCTTCCGGTCTTGTCTGAAATAGCGCCCCAGGCGATTCTGCCGAGCCCGTTAAGAAGGGCGTAGAAAAGCCCCATCGCCGTGCCGGTAATCACGTTCGCCTTTGCAAGCTCGATTCCGCCCGCGGCAAGCGCGTCATTTCCGAAAAGTTTAATGATGCCTATTACCATAAGCCCCGCCATACCGCCCGCCGTGAACGTCAAAAACAAGACCCAGAACTGGTATGTCCCGGCCATTTGCCCTTCGCTCAGCTCGATTCCGCCGGTGCTTGCCGCCTTGGTCATATCGGGCTTCCAGCCCGCCGGCTGCCAGCCCTGAGGCGGATTGACCATGAAAAGCGCGCCGAGTATTACCAGCCCCGCGAACAATATCCCGTAGAGAATAAATACGTTATTTACCGTCCAGCCCGCGCCGTATAAACCCGCCCACCCCGGCGACAAATCTATCGGCCCGAACTGGAATCCCTGCGTCAGTTTCACCCATATTAAAGCCCCGAACCCGAATCCCGCAACCGCAAGACCGGTTATGAGTCCTTTCTTGTCCGGGAACCATTTAACCAGTGCAGCTATCGGGCATACGTAACCCAGCCCGATTCCAGCGCCTCCTAAAATCCCGATGCCGATAAGTATCCCCCAAAAATTCGTACCAGACAGACCCGCTATGATATAACCCAGCCCCAGCACCAGTCCGCCGACGATAGCCACCAATCTCGGCCCCGATTTTTTCTGCCAGCGGCCGCCGATAAATGCCATCACTACGGCGAAACTTAACAGGCCCACCGAGAAAATTATCTGCGTCTGCATCTTGGTGTATCCCTCGTTGACCAGCTTTTGTGTAAAAGCCGACCACGCGTAAATCGCGCCGAGGCATAATTGTATCAATATGCCCCCGACAACCACCC
>CAYLXJ010000233.1:0-4630 GCA_964387385.1 uncultured Pirellulales bacterium | reverse complement strand
AACTGCTCGGCCAGTAAGCTGTTACGCACTTTTTAAATGGTGGCTGCTTCTAAGCCAACATCCTGGCTGTCACAGCAATCCAACTTCCTTAGTAACTTAGCCGGATTCTGGGACCTTAGCTGGCGGTCATGGGTTGTTTCCCTTTTGACCATGGAACTTATCTCCCGCAGACTGACTCCCGAGATAGACAATACGGTATTCGGAGTTTGGTTGGGGTAGGTATCCGGGTAGGATCCTGTCCCCATTCGGTAGCTCTACCCCCGCATTGTAGTTCTCGAGGCTAGCCCAAAAGCTATTTCGGAGAGTACGAGATATCTCCACGTTTGATTAGACTTTTACTCCTCCTCACAGCTCATCCCATAACTTTTCAACGTTAATGAGTTCGGACCTCCTCCCGGTTTTACCCGGGATTCATCCTGGCCATGAGTAGATCACGTGGTTTCGCGTCGTACCGCCTGCGACTAATCGCCCTGTTAGGACTCGCTTTCGCTGCGGCTGCTCCCCTTAAGGGATTAACCTTGCCGCAAACGGCAACTCGCTGGCTCATTAAGCAAAAGGCACGTGGTCATCCGTTACCCGTCCGAAGACGGGTCATAGGACTCCCACCGCTTGTAAGTGTATGGTTTCAGGTTCTTTTGACTACCCTTATAGGGGTACTTTTCATCGTTCAATCGCCCTACTGGTTCACTATCGGTTGCCGAGTAGTACTTAGCCTTGGAGGGTGGGCCCCCCTGGTTCGCACGGAGTTCCACGAGCTCCGTGCTACTCTGGAACGCTGACAGTAACGGAGGGCATTCGCATTAGCATACAGGGCTATCACCTTCTATGGCACAACTTTCCAGAAGATTCTGCTTGCGATACCTTTGTAACTCCTTATCAGCGCCCGGAACACCCGGAAGCAAGCTTCCAGGTTTGGGCTAGTCCGTCTTCGCTCGCCGCTACTGACGGAGTCTCGGTTGATTTCCTTTCCTGCAGGTACTTAGATGTTTCAGTTCCCTGCGTTCGCTTCGATCGGCCTATGCATTCAGCCGATGATGACCGCAAACGCTTGCGCGTTGCGGACAGGTTTCCCCATTGGGAGATCCCGGGATTAACGGTTGCTCGACACCTGCCCCGGGCTTATCGCAGTCAGCCACGTCCTTCATCGCCTCTCGGCACCAAGACATCCCCCATACACACTTAGTAACTTGACCATATCATTTTTGACTGGTCGTAAATGAGTGAGTTTAGATATCCATTGCGCTCTACTTTGTGTAAAAACCGCGTTAGGAAAAACCTAACACTAATTACATTACACCCGCATATTAACTTGTCAAACAGCTTTACCTGTTAACGCAAAGGATAAACCTTTGGGCTAACTTACAACAACAATGCCCGGCTTCGCCCTTTGGGCTTCGCCGCGGCATTCTTCATAGCCCCTTTGGGGCGACGAAAAATGGAGACGACCGGGATCGAACCGGCAACCTCTGGCTTGCAAAGCCAACGCTCTCCCAGTTGAGCTACGTCCCCCGGACCTAATGGCTTGCCAAGGCGAAGCTCGGCATTTTTATTATAAATTGTCCGGCTTCGCTTACAGCTGCGCCGTGACAGTCATCGCTCGTCATAAATGCCGAGCGAAGACTGGGCCCGGGAAGAGTCGAACTTCCGACCTCACGCTTATCAGGCGTGCGCTCTAACCACCTGAGCTACGAGCCCGCATTCAAAAGTTTTGAGTTTTTAATTTTAAGTTTTAAGTTAAAAAAAACAACTCAAAACTAAACACTCATCACCCAAAACTCAGCGATTGAGGTCGGATAGTTTAACTATATACTTAAAAAAGAGCAACAAAAAACCGCTGCCTAACTGGCAGCGGTTTATAGAGACGATTTCACTACCACATTAAGGCGAAAACTTCAACAATCTGTCGTTTCTGTTCAATTTCACCTACTTCTTTCCACCCACTCCACACCGGCATATAGAATCTACCGCGCCAGCGTTAGCAAATCAAGAATAATGTGTTATCGACATCGCGTCAAGATTTTTTTATAAAATTTTTTAAGATTTTTTTGATGCTTTTCGCAAGTGCTTTTCCTATGAGTAGTTATACGCTTGTCAATTATTTAGGTTCAGCGGGATAAAACTTGTGATTTTCGTCGCCGTACAGGCGACAGCTAAACAATAAGAAGGAAAAAATTCTTTTATTGCAGGGGTAAAATGGGCGGAGTATAATTCTGCAAAATGGAAGGCCCTCTTACAGGGGTCTGAAACTTAAGTTAAGAATATCTTTTGAAAGGAGAAAAAGATGTCGGCCAAACGAGCGTTACTGGTTTGTATGGAGGCGGTAGTGGTGATTGGGATTATCGGCTGCGCACCAACGATAGTAAGCACTGACGCGGGGGTTTATCAGCATGGCAAGCTCTATGCGATGGCGAGCAAGGACATTGACGCGGTTTATCAGGCGACGCTGCAGGCAATGGACAAGCTGCAGGTTGCGGTAACAGACAAGGCAAAGGACGTTTTCGGCGCCAAGGTAGTGGCCAAAAGCGCGGACAATAAGATAATTGCCGTGAAAATCAAGCCGACGGAAGGCCAGAAAACACAGTTTGAAATTTCTGTCGGGGCATTCGGCAATGAGGAGCGGAGCCGCAAGATTTATGACGAGATAATAGCCGCCCTTGGCATGCCAAAGGCAAAGTAAAATCTTAATTGATTTATCTGAAAAAATCGCTCGTAAGTGGCTGATAACGCCTTTGCCGAGTGATTTTTTTTATTGGCCTGACAATGTTTTTTTAACTTCAGCCATAATAAGTGATTTGGCGTTATCGATGGGAGCGGGCAGATATGCGCCGGCTGCAGAGGGGTGGCCTCCACCGGCGAATTTTTGTGCGATTTTACAGACGTCAACTGCCCCTCTGCTGCGAAGCGAGCAGCGGATTCTGCCGTCAGGCATTTCGACAAGCAGGGCCGAGACCGTGACTGCGCCGATTCGCTGGCATTCGTCGATGAGGTTTTCGGTATCCTCATATCCGGCGCCTGTTTTCTTGAAATCCTGCTGAGTAAGACACTGCATCGCGAACCTGTTATCGAAATGGAGTTCGAAAGAATCAAGCATTGCGGTCATTAAACGGAACCGTTGGGGGGAATAATTCTGATAGATATTTTTATAGATTTGAGGGGGATTGACGCCGAGGTCTATTAATTCCGCACTGGTACGCAAGACGGCCGAATCGGTATTATTGTAATGAAACCAGCCGGTATCGGTAGCGATGCCTACAAAAATGGCTTCTGCGACTTTGGGGGTAATGGGCCAGTTTGCGTATTTGAATAGCTCGAAAACAATCGAGGCGGCGGCAGGCGCTTTAGAATCGACTATTTCGACGTCGCCGAGGCCATCGGTGGTCTCGTGATGGTCGATAACGAGAATAGGAGCCGGTCTTTTCTTTATGAAGTTATCAATCATTGGAAGCTGACTAAGAGAATTTGTATCTGATATAACAATCAGGTCAAAATGCCCAAATTGTCCTGCTGAAAGATTTTCAGGGCTTAAATCCCGGCCGAGGACGGGCACTTTTTTATTGAAAAGAAAGGCATACCACTGCGGAATCGGCGAAAGCAGAAGAATCCGCACTTCTTTGCCGAGCGAAGTAAGGGCCTCGCAGAGTGCTACACAGCAGCCGGCAGCGTCGCCATCGGGCTTGGTATGAGTTAAAACAAGGACGCTATTGGACCTGCCTATAAGGTCAACGGCCTTTTGAAAATCGCTGCTTTTCAATGATGATTTAGTCATTTTCATCTAACCTTACCTTTTGAGCAGTTTTATTGGGCCTAATAGTCCTGAGGGCTTCAAGGGTTTATTTTTATCAAGATACATTTCTATTGGGGCGGAAGTCCAGATATTCTGCGGCTTGCCGAACTCGAGAAAATCCCCGATAAAGCGGTTACGATACACATTTGCGACTGTTACTTCCAGCAGATTTTCACCCTCGGCGTTTAATAAGCCCGTTACGTCGAACGTCGAGTCGGGCCGCCAGACAAGGCCAAGTTTTCGGCCATTAAGAGAAACCTCAGCCGTCGAGCCGACATCGCCGAGCGCCAGCGCCACCGAATCAGTTTTGGATACGAAAGCCGGCAGCGTTGTGAAACGAATTGTATAGACGCCTGTGCCGGAGAAATATTTAATCGCAGGGTCATTAAAATCAGTCCAGGATTTCAGCCCGGTGATTTCGATCGGCTTAATGTCGGCCTTATATTCAGGCAAAAACTCAATTTTTCCTCTGAGGTCCTTAATCTCATACACTTCGGGCTGCCCCTGTTTTTCATCCGCGCTCGACGCTGAAGCAAAGCCATCGGCCTGGCCTTTCTTAAATATGAACAGCAGGGACTGCCGCGGTTTGAATAAAACCATCAGGCGTGCTCTTCCACCTTCAAAACTGCAGGCGGCCGGTTTATTCACCGTGCCCTGCTCGGGGTCCCAGATTTCAGGCGTCCGGTTGGCCGCGGCAAACAGACATTCACGTTCCATCTCAGCGTTGGTCTGGTTGACGACAAAAAATATGTCTGTATCGCTGACCTTCTTGTGAATATACAGCAGAGTATTAGGAGTTTTGGGATTCGCTTCGAAAGCAGGCGGGATTTCTAAATCCTTCAATAC
>CAYLXJ010000232.1:0-4632 GCA_964387385.1 uncultured Pirellulales bacterium | reverse complement strand
CGCACCGTATCGAGCAATTCCTGCATCCCCACCGCCTCGTATGTTACCGCCTCCTGCCCACGCGTATTCGGTGTGTCTTTAATCTTCCCGCCGTTTAGCCACACGTCCCAGCTTACATGATGCGGCTCATTATAAAGGTCAAAAATCACCGCCGGCTCGTTCGCATACACCGCCGCGAAATCCTTCCAGAACGTTACGCTGTGCCTGTCGGGCATCGAATGTTGCCCTATGTTCTTGCCCCACTCCCCAGCGTTCGACCAGTGCAAATCCAGAATAATATAACACCCCTTCGACGCGCACAAATCCACTACCTCTTTAACCAGCTTCCGATATGGCTCGCTGTCGCCGTTCTGTTCTTCCGCCTTGCCGAACCACCTGTCCTGCGACAATGGCAGCCGGATGATATTGACTTTCCAGTCCTCAATCGCCACCCTCACCGTCTCAAGAATATGCCCCTCCCCGTCGCTCGTCCATTCCAGCGACGCTGTGTTTACCCCCCGCAGCGTTACCTCCTCGCCCTTGCTGTTAACAATCTTCGTTCTTTTTACTCTCAAAGGCAAAAGCCCCGTCTTCGCTTCCCCCTTTTTCGCTCCCGCGCACCCCGCCCCCGCAAAACCCAGTAAAATCACCGCCAATACAAACGTCGTCGCTCTTTTCAACAAGTTCAAACACATTATTCCACCTTATTTCAAAAATGTTCTACTTCTTAGTTTGTGTGCATTAAAGCCAATATAATAATTTTTCTTTAAGTTAGATAACGTTTTTTCACAACCGTAAGCAAAATTGTTTATAATTGCCCCTTATGGAACGCTCCGCTTACAGAATCATCGATGCCAATTTCAATCGTGCACGCGAGGCCATTCGCGTCATTGAGGACTATTGCCGCTTTACGCTCAACTGCACCCTTTTGAGCAATCGCGCCAAAGACCTCCGCCACCGCCTTAGCTCTTGCGTATCGCGCCTCGATTCCGCCCGATTGTTAGCCGCCAGAGACACCCCCGGCGACGTAGGCGTCGGCCAGACCACCGATAACGTCATTGTCCGAAATAATCTCAAAGACGCCCTCACCGCCGCCTGCAAACGTCTGCCTGAGGCCCTTCGCGTCATTTCCGAAACCATTAGGCCCGAAAACGCGTCCTTAGCCGAACAGATTGAACAAATTCGCTACGCCGGCTACTCCCTCGAAAAAGACGTCTGCCTTTTTACCGACACCCAAACGAAGTTCAATAGCGTCCGCCTTTATGTGATAATCTCCTCGAACCTGCCCGCAGACATCTTTTCCCTTACCGAAAAGTGCATCGCCGGCGGTGTCGATTGCCTCCAGCTCCGTGCAGAAAACATCAATGACGACACTTATTTCGCTGCCGCCGCTGAATTTACCAAAATCTGCAAAACTGCTGACATCATTAGTATTATTAATGACCGCGTCGATATCGCGGTCGCATCCGCCGCCGACGGTGTCCACCTCGGCCAAAACGATTTACCCGTCGAGCAGGCACGCAAACTACAGCTTGTCCCCTTGATTATCGGCAAAAGCACTCATTCCCCCGCCCAGCTTGCCTCCGCAATCGCTGAACTTCCCACATACGTCTCGCTCGGCCCTGTATTTGCCACGCCGACAAAACCAAACACGCCGCCTGTAACTCTCGATTACATCAAACTGGCCTTGCCCGTTTTGTCCGGAACCGGTATTTCTCACGTCGCCATCGGCGGCATAACTCTCGACAATATCATTTCCGTTCTGAAAGCCGGCGCAAAAACCATCGCCGTAAGTTCCGCTGTCACAAACTCACCCGACCCTACTTCATCCTGTAAAAATCTTAAACAAAAAATCACCGCTTTTTTCTCAGCTCAAAAAATCTCGTAACTGCTTTTATAACATTAAGTTGCCAAACAGATAATCCCCTAAGAAACTATGATTTTGCGCGTCTAAAAAGTTATCCACCGCTCACCAAATGCTATGTTAAAACAGTATGAGCTTACAAAAACTTAACATTTTACCCAGTTTGAAAATCTGGAGTCGTTTCCCCCATTTTACCCACCTTCCGGTATAGCTTAACTCCCTTATTGAGCGATAGTTACGACCTCGCCATTTTTGCTCCCCTCAGCCATTTTATTCATTTCGCAACTGAAGGCAAAATGCCCTAAGCAAAACACTTATGCCAAGTTTCTGATTATCAACAAGTTATCCACAGCGCCGATTTAGGAAAAATCCTCGACCTTTGCTTGCACTTTGGAACACCTTTCGCTGTATCTTATAACTCTTATTCTAATCATAGATTACATTCGTTGCTCTAAACAAACTTTTTACAGCTTAGTAATTTATCTTTGAGTTTTTTTGCATTTTACGTTATACGATTGGTCTGATTTTTTGAATTTGGAGAAAAAAATGATGCAGCGACAAACGTTTCGTGAACGCCTTGAATCTAAAAAAGATTTTTTAGTCGTCGCCGAGCTTGCCGGCGGTCCTAATTTCGATTTTAACCCGATTTCGAAGTTCCTTACGTCTTTCAAAAACGCCGGCCGCGATTGCATTCCTCCCGGCTTCGACTTCGCCGCAATAACACTGCCCCAAAATCCCGGCGGCACCGCTAATCTCGACCCAGGGTATTGACTCGACCGCCTGAACGCCGAAAACCTCCTCGGGCCGCTCGATATCATCCCCCATATTTCCTGTAAAGACCTTAACCTGAATGCCATCGTCAGCCAGTTGGTCGGCTTCAGAAACGCTAACGTCGAATCGGTCCTCGCCCTCACCGGCGACAAACCTCTCTCCGCTAAAGGCGTCTTCGATATCGATTCACTCGGCCTTTTACGCCTCATCAGGGATATGAATAACGAATCATACATAAAAGCCAGGCCGCAGGACCTCGATACCGTCCATCAGTTTTTCCCCGCTGCTGCCGTCTCCACTTTCAAATATACTGAGCCCTCCCTCATGCAGCAGTACTACAAAATGGAGAAAAAAATCGCCTCCGGCGCCAAATTCCTCATTACTCAGGTCGGCTGGGACTGGCAAAAATCGCTCGAACTCTTCAGATATCTCGCCGACAATAAAATCACCATCCCCGTTTTAGGAAACGTTTATGCCCTCAGCACCAAAACCGCCGCCCCGCGCCTGATGAACGAGGTAAAATTGACCGGTTGCTTCGTCAGCGATGAGCTACTCGCTAAACTTTACTCCGAATCCTATTCCCAGCATATCGAAAGGGCCGCCCAGCAGGTCGCTATGTATAAATCACTCGGCGCCGCAGGCGTTGATATCGGGGGCTTTACCGATTTTAATGCCTTTTCCGCTATCCTGAAACGTGCCGCCGAAATCGGCCCCGACTGGGAAAAATTCAAAGATAACCTCTCCTGGCCCCCCAAGAACGCCTTTTATCTCTACGACAGCGCAGGCAGACCAAAAAACTTGTCAAAACCGAAGAAAAAACTCAAACACAGGTTCTTTGATTTTATGCATCGGGCTGTCCTCGACCCCGATTACCGCGGGTTCCGCGCCTTCAAATATACAATGGCCGCTCTCGGCATCGAAAAAGGCAAAGGCCCCCTTTACAAGCTCTTCAACTCTGCCGAAGGCGCGTTCAAATATCTCGTTTTCGATTGCGAGGGCTGCGGCGACTGCTACCTGCCTGAAAATTTTGGTCTTTGCACAATAGGCGGATGTGAAAAAGGGATGGATAACGCGCCATGCGGCGACGCGACTGTTGACGGCAAATGCGGCAACAACCTCGAACGCGTCTGTATCGGCGAACTGATTTATGAGGCCGCCGCGTCAAAGGAGCAGGGTATCGCGACCTTGCGCAAAACCGTCAATAAGCCCCGTATCAAGGCACTCGAACACACCGCCTCAATCATTAACTACCTTTTCGCAAGGGACCACACTATGAAAAATACCGTCATCAGTATCGGCGAATCAATTCACGCCTCTATCCCCAAAACCGGCCAGATTATGAAACAACTGGCCGCCCTCGGCCCCGACGCCTACGACAAACCCGGCGGGCCTCTCAATTACATCAAGGCGCTCATCGAATCGCAGGCCGACGACGGCGCCGACTTCATCGCCGTCAACGTCGATGTCTTCGGCGAGGATAATCCCCAGACCGCCGTCGATATGATGCGCCAATACGTCAAGCTCGTCCGCAAATGGGGAAAAGGAGTCCCCGTCTGCGTCGATAGCGGAAATAATGATGTCCTCATCGCCGGCCTCAAGGAATGGTTCGACACAAAGGAAAAAGTCCGTCAGCCCCTGATTAATTCACTGAAGGTCTATACGATGGACAAATTCCTGCCCCTCAAAAAGGATTACGACTATGCCTTCATCGGCCTTCTGATTACCGAGGAAAAACCAACAGGCCCGGGCGGCTCATATTCCGTTGACGAGCTTTATTCACTCGCAAAACGCATTTTCAATACAGCCGTAAGTCAATTCGGCTTCAAACCCTCAGAAATATTCCTCGATTCCACCGTCTTCCCGCTGGCTATCGATATGCCCATCGAAACCGGAATCCCCGGCTACACCTATCGCGCATTCCAGACCATAAAGAAAATCAAGACCGACCCCGGTATGAAAGGCGTCCACTGCTCGCTGGGCATCAGTAATTCCGTCCGCGACCTGCCCGGCCGGCGCAT
>CAYLXJ010000231.1:0-4633 GCA_964387385.1 uncultured Pirellulales bacterium | reverse complement strand
GCCTTACCGTTTGCTGACGGGGATGACTGAAGCACTTAACGGCTGTTTTTGGACTTATAGGGACTTGTTGGAGATAGACTTATGAAAAAAGCCCTAAGTTTGAATATGAATTGGCATTGACATTTCCATTATACGACAATAAACTATGATTAATCGTTTTGCATCAGAGAGGGTGCGCACGGCCGCGTGAGGAAACGGCCTTTTTAATCCGGCAATAAGACCTGAGGCGAATTGTGCGTGTGTTTTGCCGATGGTTTTGAACAAATTAAGGGCTTTTGTTGGATTATGGACTCTGAATTGAAAGGAGGGCCGTTATGAGAAAAGGTAATGTTTCTTTCATTTCCACATTTTCATTTCTATCTCTAATTGCAGTTTTGTTAGCGACACCGGCCACGTCCATTGCGGACTATCTGAAAATGAGTCCGCCGCCTGACGTGGACAAGAACGAGCATCAACACGGCAAAAACCCAACATGCTGGATGGCTGCCTCGGCTAACTTACTGGCCGGGGCCGGCTACGGCGACGGTAACAACGTCCAGCAACGCGCGGACGACATCTACGATGAAATGGTAATCCACTTTGGCGCAAACAGCTGCGGCTGGGATGACACCGCCGCTAACTGGTGGCTTCAGGACGCCAACAACAAGTGGAAAGACACCAATCCCTACAAAACCGTCGTTGTTTATGGCAGCAGGGCCACAAGATATCCCTACGCGAGGGCGGACCTGCCGGAATTGATTGGGGACCTCGTTCGCAGATGCAATTTCCTGTCACTCAGTTCCAGCGAGCCGAACTGCACCGAAGGCGTCGTAGGCCAAAACGGGCATTCAACCGCTTTCTGGGGAGACAATGCTGAAGACGTCAATGACATCGACTACAATCCGAGCAAATTAAAGATTTCGGATTCCGACTACTGGAACACGGGCCCGCAGGTGCAGACATATATATGGGACGACTACAATAATCCCGTAACCGCCGACTGCAACGAAGGTCCGGGCTGGTATTTCAATTACAACGACAGCAAAAAATCCAGCAGATACATTGACGGCTACGTTTTGCTTAAGCCAACCGAAGGCAGTACCCCTACAACGCGGATATTGTCGGCATCGGCCAGGTTCAATTACAACGGGGCATCCAACGCTACCGGACTGCGTTACAAAATCAGCTCCAACAGACAGCTGCTCAGCTACCGGACGAGCATCGACTGGGACACAAACAATTCGCCGACGTTTACCGAAGACACCAACTGGGTGAGAGTAGAGTGGAATCTCAGCGACCATAACGTTCCGAACGGTTCTATCATCACGGCCACGGCTGAAATTGTAGTCCCATACGATGACATAAACGGCAATTCAATCTCAATCGACAGCGCTCTATGGCTGCCGATGCAAATGACGCCGTCGCCCGGCGCATCTATGTTGGGAAAACACAACGAATTCGCCGGAGGAGCAGGAATGCCAACCGTCACGAATATGTGCGGCGGATACATTGTGGGCGCCTGTATGATTTTTTCTAATCCGTCCGGAGCTCCCCCTCCCGTTTGCGAATATCGCTGGGTGCTCGACTATGATTACTATCAGGACCCCTGCAACCACCTGATTATTTTTGAGCCGAACCTCACGGGCAGCGGAGGCCCATACTATGTGGGTTACTTCCGTTTCGGCCATTCCTACGGATTCTTGATGGACGACGAGCTGCAGTTGTTCAGCGATTGGAAGACCATTGTGTATCCGACCCCGCCTTTCCCGCTGCTGCAGCAAATGACGTTTCCGCTGAATTGGACAGGCCAGTTGCCCTATCCGAAGGGGCAGGACGTTACTAATCCAGAGCCCAACGAATGCGGCGACCAGGGCACATTTTACCTCGGAGGGGACATCAACAAGGACTGCATTGTTGACTGGCAGGATTTCGCACTATTGGCCGATAGCTGGCTGGGCTGCTCGGAACCAAATCAGCTCAATTGTCCGTAAATAGATTCCTTTAAGGTGCTGCGGACTAACAATCCAAGGCACCTTCTTTTTGGTTAATCTGCAATTGCAGAACTCTTCTTGTTTGACCCGTGATTTTGGCTTGCTCGCTGATTCTAACTGGGCAAAGCCAGATTATTCTTTCCGCGTCGGCGACCACAAACAAATTCTGTCGAGCCTTTGGGGGGATTTTTTGATCGGTCAGAAATTTGCCGACTTTCTTCTCATCCTTTAGTCCCAACGGCTGGAATCTGTCGCCATTTTTCCTGAAACGAACAGCCAGCGGCAGCTTTATCCAGCTAAAATCAAACCATTCAACGGTATTGCTTTTCTCCGCCCTGAACTTTTTAAATTTCGCCTCGTCATAATTAAATATTTCGGCCTTGATTAGCTTTCCGGTAAATTCCGTTATTCCAGGGACACTCAACGGCATCGGAGGAGCAAGCCCAGCCCTACATTTGAAGAGAGTCGGATGAGAAAATACTATTATACCTCCCTGCCGATGCACCTTAATAGAACCGGGCAATTGCAGTTTGGAATCGTCAGGCAAGGTCATAAGATTCTCGTAATGCTGTTCTGTAAAATCCTGCTCGCCGACGTTGAGATGTGACAGTGCCCTTCTGATGATTTCAATTTTTGCCTCCCGCGACTGCCTTGCGAATCTGCCTGAATCCAAGACCACCTCATTTTCATTTACTTTTACGATATTGGGCCAAACGGCGTCTGTCTTTTCGATAATCAGGCGATAAAAGCGGCGAGAGGCAGCAGCAAGTTCCGAAAGCTGCTCTATAAGATTGCTGTCACAATTTTTCTGTAAAACGGGAAGCAGCCAGTGCCGAATAAAGTTACGTCTGTATGTACAATCCTCGTTTGTTTTGTCTATGCACCATTTAAGATTTCGGCTGTTGAGATATTGAATAATTTCGTCGCGAGACGCACAAAGCAACGGCCTTATGAACCTGACAGCGGCAATTTGCTTTGCCGGCCAGATTCCGCATAGACCTCTAAATCCCGTACCGCGTGACAACCGCTGAAAAAGGGTCTCGGCGTTGTCGTTTTTTTGATGGGCGGTGGCGATACAGGTGCAATTTTGTTGAGCGGCAATCTCAAGCAAGGCGTCAATTCGTAATTTTCTTGCCGCTGACTCAATCGATAATTTCTCCTCCTTTGAATACCTGGACACGTCGATTTTTTTTGTAAAAACCGGCAGTTTGAGTTTGACGCACTGGCTGAAGACAAAATCCTCGTCTCGCTTTGCCTCGGCCCCCCTCAACTGATGATTGATATGAGCGCAGCAAATCTCCGCCCGCAGAAAATCTCTATTTTTAAGCGAGGACATCACATTAAGCAATGCCGTAGAATCCGCCCCTCCTGAAACAGCCAGAAGAACCTTATCGTCCGGCCTTAACAGTCCTTCTGCTGCGATAAAATCTGCGACCTTCTGTTCCAATTCACTCAAAATATTACTTATACGGCTTCAACGGCTCCTGCGGAATCTCTTCCGGTTTGACTTCGCCGGTCAGCTCCTTGACGCGCCTTTCGGCGTATTTCTGCCAGTCCCTGTGCTGGCCTGCACTTGTTATATTGTTAAGGGCTTCCTGGTAAAGCTGCAGCGCCTCGGCCCGTCTGCGCAGGTACTTGTCGAGGATATTGGCTGCTCTGAACCTGGCCGGATAAGGCGTTTGCGGCTCCCACTGATACGTTCGCTGATAATACAAAACAGCGATTGTGTAATCCTTAAGGTGCTCGTAAATTCCCGCGGCGCGGTAGGCGGCATCATCGATTTTATCGCTGGAAGGGTATTTGTTTATCAGTTGATTGTATTTATCCAGCGCAAGTCGCAGCAAATCTTCATTTTTGACAACCAGAAATTGTCCCGCCTGCTCTTCGAGACGAACGGCGTCGTTGTAAAGATAATCCGCGTCCGAAACCGATTTTGTAGGCCTCAGGTTGGAGCCGGCTACGGCCGCCTCAACTATGTAATTGTACTGGGGCATTTCGTTAAGGGCTTCAAGCTCCTTTTCCACCCAGCCAAGTTTCATACTGTTGCCCGTCTTGTTGTAATGTTGCGCCAGCACTTCGAGGGAACGCCTGTATGCCTGCCGGCTTGTTGAGACCTGCTCGGCCAAATCTACTTCGCCGCTGCGCGTAATATCGATCGTCTGCGGCGGGGGCGAACCTGCCTGCGGCGGTAAAATCTGCCCTTTGCCGGTATCAACGTTATTACACCCGACAAAAATTAAAGCTAAAACCGCAATTAATGTGATAAGAACCACCCTGGCCATAACTGACTCCTTTCATTTTCATCGAATAATCCAACTTAGCCGGCAACCTCGCCGGATTTATCCGCCTATGGCGGAATCATATTCACTTAACAACTTACTCAAACGCCGTCAAGAGCAAACCCATAAAAAAACTGTCAAATTCAACTCTTTTCTATAATCGCCGCATAAGAGCCATCGTGGTCGGGCTGTTCGGAAGAGGGCAAAATCAGCTTTTCCCCTTTCAACCTGAAATCGGGATTATCCTGCAAAAAGCCCTTAACCAACCGGCCGTTCTCTTCCGGCTGTATCGAGCAGGTACTGTAGCACAAAACACCCCGCTGTTTTAGCATCTTCGCGGCTTTATTAAGCAGGTCGCCTTGTATTTTTGTCAGGCCCTCGATA
>CAYLXJ010000230.1:3824-4635 GCA_964387385.1 uncultured Pirellulales bacterium | reverse complement strand
CCCGACTGTCCGCTGCCGCCGGATTTACCCACGCCTATTGACCCGACATTTTTCCAGGAGCACATGAATATCGTTATTACCGATAGTGTGTTTACTGACGGGGAAGACCTGACTGTCATTAACTGGAGCGATCCGGAATATGGAACAGTTACGATTGCTCCGGACGGCACTTTCATTTACACCCCCGGCCCCGGCTTTGTCGGAACCGACTCTTTTGTGTATGTTGCAGTTGATGACAAAGGCAATGTTACGGATCCTATAACAGTTACTATCACGCTTACCAACGCCCTGCCAGTAGCCAATGACGGTTCGGCGACGGGACATATGAATCTTGACCTTAGCGGCAACGTGGATTTCTACGATACGCCTGATACGCTTTCCGGCGATGCCATTGACCCGCTGACGGTCGTGGTAACAAACCAGCCGACGCACGGCACAGTGATTTTCGATACGGACACAGGCACGTTCCAATATACACCTACCGACCCAGGTTATGTCGGGACCGACTCGTTCACCTATACGGTAAGCGACGGCCAGCAGGGAGCTACACCCGCTGAAGGGACTGTAATCCTTACACTGACCAATGCCCTGCCGGTAGCCGGCGATGGCTCAGCGACAGGCCATATGAATCTTGACCTTAGCGGCAACGTGGATTTCTACGATACCCCTGATAATCTTGCCAATAATGAGATTGATGTGCTTACAGTCCTTGTAACACAGCAGCCGACGCACGGGACGGTGATTTTCGATACGGATACAGGCACGTTCCAATATACACCTACCGACCCAGGTTATGTCGGGACCGACACAT
>CAYLXJ010000230.1:1133-3724 GCA_964387385.1 uncultured Pirellulales bacterium | reverse complement strand
CGCTGACGGTTGTGGTAACGAGCCAGCCGACTCACGGCACGGTGATTTTCGATACAGACACAGGCACGTTCCAATATACACCTACCGACCCAGGTTATGTCGGGACCGACACATTCACCTATACAGTAAGCGACGGCCAGCAGGGAGCTACACCCGCTGAGGGGACTGTAACCCTTACATTGACCAACGCACTGCCGGTAGCTGGCGATGGCTCAGAAATAGGCCATATGAATCTTGACCTTAGCGGTAATGTTGTATTTGGCGATACGCCTGACGCGATTTCCGGCGATGCCATTGACCCGCTGACGGTTGTGGTAACGAGCCAGCCGACTCACGGCACGGTGATTTTCGATACGGATACAGGCAGCTTCACTTATACACCAGAACACGGCTATGTCGGAGAGGATAGTTTCACTTATTCAGTCAGTGACGGCCAGCAGGGAACATCGCCTGCAGTCGGGACTGTCACGTTTAACTTGACAAACATGCTTCCGGTTGCTACTGACAGCATTGTTACAACAGAACTTGGCATCCCGGTTGGTATCAACGTTAGTTTTTATGATATACCAGATCCCGTCAATGGCGGCGATTATATCGACCCCGTATGGGTTTTAGGTGTGCTTAGACTGACGAGGCACGGGACGGTAACGTTAAATCCCGACGGCAGTTTCACGTATACGCCTGATCCCGGTTTTGTCGGCACTGATAATTTTACATACGGCGTTATAGACGCTCAAAGGGTTATTGGCGAAGGAGGTATAGGCACTGTTACAATCACTATTAATGATTTACCGCCGCTGGTGTTCGCGATAGCGCCGATACAGGAGCCGGAGCTTAAAATCGCTGGATGTCCCGCGCTGGCAAGCTGGCTGGCAAACGAGCTGGGCACCAACGCCGAGCAGGTCCAAGTAATGTTTACCTCGGCCCGCACGGGCGCGCAAGACATTCAGCCCTGCGATTCCTGTGCCCGGCTGCAGAAGACGGCGATGATACTAATGGACAGCGACGACAGCATGATACCAGCCCTGGCAAGGGTGGTAAATGCGGCCTCGGCAGGAGCGCCCCCTTCGGAAGAACAAATGGCGGTTATTGCCGTTGCGATGGAAAATCCTGAAGAAGCCAGCGACTATGCACTGGCAAAAGAATGGCTGGATGCTATGACTCAATATGTTACGATACTTACTACTGAGATCGGTCTTACAATTGAAGACGCTACAGCGGCGGTAAACAAATACACCTCGCCTGTAACAACCGGCGATGACGCGGGATTGGCAGCATACATTTCAGCACGCCTGGCCGAGATTAGTGAATAAAACAAGGTTAACTATAAAGCCCGTCCCTAAGGGACGGGCTTTTTTTATTCGGCCAGAAGGCCGAAAAACGCGATATCAGTGTTGAAAACGCGGCGTGAACAAATATCTGGAATTTGAGATTTTCACCGTTGCATTTCCTACAGGATTTGCTAAAAATAGATGCAGCCGATAGCCGATTAAATCATAATCAAGTACTATTTTAAGGGGACGCGCTTATGAAACGGATAAAGACCCTTTTACAGTGGGTTATGGGAATCAGTTTGGCCGCGGCTGCAATATCAATAGCTGTAGAAAAGCCGATTGAGCAATTCGAGCAGCAGCGCATTGCTGAGCAGGAAATCAGGCGTCAGGAGGCCGAAGCGGCCAAAGCCAGAAAAGAAGAACAAAAAAAGCTGGCCCGTCAACAGGCCGAGGCAAGAAAGCTGGCCAAGGGCGAAATCGAAGAGGCAAAACGCCAGAAGGCCGAAAAAATTGCGGTTCTGGACCGAAATCTCCCGCCGGAAGAACTGCAAAAACAGAAAAACGCTATTGAAGCCGAATTCGACGAGAATGTTGCCAAAATAAATATGAAAGCTCGTCTTGCGACGGCCAAACAGCAGCTTGCGATGGCCAAACTGCCCGAAGACACAAGCCCTCGCCTGTCAGTCAGGGAAATCCGTTTTTCCGGCAATACCCTTATTACGACGGGTAAAATACTCAACGATATGCCTATTGTCTTTAACGCATCGCCCAAACCCCTTGCCGAGACCGATAGCAGCGCCCTTTACGATTTTAC
This sequence comes from uncultured Pirellulales bacterium, assembly GCA_964387385.1. GTDB lineage: Bacteria > Planctomycetota > Phycisphaerae > Sedimentisphaerales > Anaerobacaceae > Fen-1362. Next base: position 1,636 of record CAYLXJ010000230.1, on the reverse strand, counting down.
GCCTATCTATGAAACGATATTGACACCCGGCACGTCCCGTGAAATGTCGGCAAGAACCATACAAGGATTCACGCAATACGTCCTGTCGGTTTACCGGCAGAAAAACTACGCCGGTATTTACGTTTACGTGCCGAAGGAGGTGCTAAAAGGAGAAAAACTGACCGACGATATATTGCCCGTTGAGATTATCGAGGCCAGCGTAACAAGCGTCGGAGTAAAACAATTCGACCCCAACCAGGTCGAGGTCAGCAAAGGGTATCTGGATCCAAACGCCGTTTTGTCGTGGTCGCCTGTCAAAGAAGGTAAGGTGGCCAACAGCAAAAAACTGGATGATTTTGTGAACCTTTTGAACCTCAACCCCGACAGATACGTTTCTGCGAAAGTCAGCAAAGGCAGCGAGCCGAAAACGCTGGCCGTGGAATACGGCATATACGAGGTCAATCCCTGGCACTGGTTTTTGCAGATTGATAACTCCGGACCGGAAGGCAGGGAGTGGAACCCCC
>CAYLXJ010000230.1:0-1123 GCA_964387385.1 uncultured Pirellulales bacterium | reverse complement strand
GCTGGGAATAGACGACACATTCATTGCGGTGTATCAGACACAGGCGGATAAGGACTTCGAGGAGAATTACGCATTATACGGAAGTTATGATTTCCCGCTTTTCAGCCAGAAGCTTCGTCTCAACATTTATGGCGGCTACAGTGAATACAACGTAAGCGCGGCCACTGGCCTTAATTTCCTCGGCGCGGGTAAATTCATAGGGACCAAACTGAAATACAACCTCCTGCAGACCAACGGATGGTTCTTGGATGTCGCGGGCTCTTTCAGCCACGAAGAAAGCAGAGTTAATCCGTCGCTGTTTCCGGAGGAGCTGGCAAGCAACGTAATAATGAACCTGTGGGGCTGGTCGGTAGAGGCGCACAAGAAGACCGATATGTACAACAGCGAGTTTGCCATAGGCGAGGTCAGGAGTTTACCTGCCCTGACCTCGGAAGACGAGGAATTTTTACTGGCGAGGCCCGGCAACGAAATCGACAACGATTTTTCAATAATGACCATAAGCGGCTCTCACAGCCGGCTGCTGGATGCCGACAAGGTCAATCGCTTAAGCGGGACCGTCAGGTGGATAATAGCCGACGAGCGGCTTGCGCCTGCGAAGATGACCAATTTTACCGGTATGTATTCGGTGAGGGGATACGAAGAATACGAAATAATAGCAGACGACGGCATGCTGGCATCGGTGCAGTATGAATTCGACATAATCAGGTACGAGCAATCACAGAGCGGCCAGAAAGAGGAAAAAGAGCCGAGACGAAAAAGCGATTTCTGGACGCTGAAAAAGCTGGCGCCTCTGGCGTTTTTCGATTACGGCAGGGCGAGTATCGAAGACCCCGCGGCAGGGGAAGACGGACACCAGACGCTGGTCTCGGTTGGGCCGGGTGTATTATTCGAGCTTGGAGACAACTTCAGCGGAAATGTCTATTACGGTATTCCTCTGAAAGAAACTCCCGAAACAGACGAAGGTGAAGGCCGCGTCAATGTGGGTTAAAAGCTGAGATGGTAAACCCGATAAAACGGGAATCGACAAAAAACGCATACCGACACAAAGTATTATAGAAGAAAGAGTCGAGCTATTTTCCAGCTCATGCGCCAAGGCAATCGTCTCGTTGATCCGTGCGGTGTC
>CAYLXJ010000229.1:0-4662 GCA_964387385.1 uncultured Pirellulales bacterium | reverse complement strand
TCCTGAATCACCGTCCGTATAAGCCGTAAAACCGCAGGATCCACCGACGAATACAATGTCGAGACGAGTTCGTTACCCCTGTCAACGGCAAGTGTATATTGCGTCAAATCATTGGTCCCTATGCTGAAAAACCTCACGTCCCGCGCAAGCATCGACGCCGTCAGGGCCGCCGCGGGCGTCTCAATCATAATCCCAACGTCAATATCGCGGTTGTATTTTATGCCCTCCTCATCGAGGTCTTCCATCACGTCGCCTAAAACCATTTTCGCCTGCATCAATTCCTGCAGGTTGGTAATCAGAGGAAACATTATTTTGACCTGCCCGAGGACCGACGCCCGCATAATCGCGCGAAGCTGTGTCTTGAACATCGTCAGGTTCTGCAGACACAGCCGGATTGAGCGCAGGCCCAGGAACGGATTCGGCTCTCGCACGTATCGTCTGCTCTGCGTGTATTTGTCCGCGCCTAAGTCCACCGTCCTTATTATCACCGGCTTGCTCTTGAAAACACTGACCGTCCGCGCGTATGCCTCATAATGCTCCTGCTCCGTCGGCTCGGTGTCGCGGTTAAGATACAAAAATTCCGTCCTGTAAAGCCCGATGCCCTCGCCGCCTCTCTGCAATACAAGCTCCGCCTCATCCGGAAATTCGATATTGCCGAACAGCGATACTTTCACGCCGTCGCGCGTTACCGCGGGCTTTTCCTTTATAGCATCAAGCCGGTGCTCAAGCTCTGTAAATTCGACCGCATATTCGAGGTATTGCTGAATCGTCGCGTCGTCGGGATTTACTATAACTATCCCGCGATTACCGTCAACAATCACCGTATCGCCTGCAGTTACGCTTTCGGTTATGTCCTCAAGCGCAACCACCGCTGGTATACCCAACGACCTTGCCACTATGGCCGTATGGCTTGTCCTGCCGCCGGCCCCGGTCGCTATCCCTTTTACATATTCCTTATTAAATCCCGCCGTCTGGGTAGGACTCAGCTCCCTCGCCACAATTATCGCTTCTTCTGTCAATCGTTCTATGTCGTGTCTTTTGCCGCCCAAAAGCTGTCTGAGCAATCGCCTCTCGATATCGTAAATATCCGTCGCACGCTCGCTTATATATGGGTCTTTGACCTTCGCAAAATGCGAGGCGATATCGCGCAGCGTTTTTGAAACCGCGAACTCCGCCGTAACCGACTCGTCGTGTATCAGGTCGGTTATCTGCTTTCGCAGGGTTTTGTCCTTCAGAAAGCTCATATGAACCGCGAAGATATCCTTTATCTTCCTGCCTTCGATTTCCTTCTGCCGGCCCTGCAGATTGGTCAATTCATTTATGGCGTCCTGAAAGGCGTTGCGCACCCTCTGCGTCTCCGTTAAACGCTGCGACGGCTCTATCGAACGCCGCGGGATTCGATAGTCCTCTGCGTCTATCACAAGACACTTGCTTATCGAAATCCCCGGCGAAACTGCCACGCCTTTTTTTATTTCCATCGTTCAACCGCTATTACTGTGTTTTCCCGCCCTCCGCTGTATGCTCCGGTGTTTCATCGGCCTGGGGCGTTGCCATAAATCGCCCCTTTTCCTCCGGCGTCGGCTCCCCGAAATGCTTCACTTCCACCAGTTCCTTCAGTGCCTCTGCCGCCTGGGCCGCGTCCGGGCCTTCTGCCTTTATTTTCAGCTTCGACCCGCACAACGCCGCCAGCATACTCATCTGCATTATGCTTTTCCCGTCGGCCGTCGTTTGTTCGTTGCTGACCTGTATTGACGACTGATACTGGCTGGCTATATCTACAAACTGCATCGCCGGACGCATATGCAGCCCGTCGGCGTTTTTTATCTGGACCTCAATCTCACAAATTCCATTTCCCACGATTTCACAACGACGGGTTGGTGTCTGCTTCTTTAAGCAAATCCTCTATTTGAGCAGCCGTCTGCGACTGCCTGAGGAATTTGCGGAATTTTTCCTGCTGAAGATGTCTGAAAATCTTTTCCATTGCCTGCAGGTGCTTCTCGGGATTGTCCGCCGGACTTACCAAAAGTATCACCGAATAAACCGGCTGCTTGTCCAAGGCCGAGAAATCCACACCTTTGCTGGACTGACCCACAGCCGCGATTACGTCCTTTACCCCCTTATGCTTGACGTGAGGGACGGCGATTCCCTTGCCCATTCCGGTTGACGCCTCGTTTTCCCTCTTGATTACCGCACGGGCAATCTTGTCCGCGTTGCCTTTGCCGATTTTGCCCGCCTTATCCACGGCTGCTACAAGCTCCTGTATCACTCCGTCCCTGTCCTTTGCCTGCAGTTCGGGTATTATCGCTTCGAAACAAACAAAATCCGTAAACTTCATACTATCCTTTCCATTCTCAACCGCAGCACAACGTCTTTTGTAACCGGCGACCGTAACCGTTTGCCGGCAATCTGAAAAGGGCTTAACGCTTTCTGTGTTTCTTGTTGCGCTCTTTTTTCTTGATTTTCCTGAGCTGCTGCTCCAGCCGGTGCGTCGCCAAATCGATTGCCGCGTAAACGTCGCCGCATTTTTCCTTCACCACGAACACCTTCTTGTGTTCGCCCCTGGCGATTATTTCAAGTGCTATATTGGCGCCTTCTTTACCGTCGATTTTCACCTCTACCTGGTTGACGATATTGTAAAATCTCGGCAGCTTCGAGGTCTTCTCTTCCGCATAGTCCTTTACGTCCTGCGGTATTTCAACGTGTTTGCCGCTTATAGTGAATAACAAAACCGTTCTCCTTAATTTCTTTTTTCAAATACCTTGTTCAAAACAACCTTTAAATAAGCCCAACTATTATACATTTGCCTGCGGGAATTTCACGCAAAATCGCTCCCGGCTGTTTCATTGATTCGCACCGCCGTCTTGCCGCCACCAGGCGCTATCAGCCCCGCGCTTACTATAAACTGGAACGCATCTTCTATGGGCATATCGAGGTCGATAACCTCATCTTTGGAAACAATTACGACAAAGCCCGTCAAGGGCGACGGCGTCGTCGATATAAAAACCGTCAGAAATTCCTTTTGAACGCTCTCGACCACCTTTTTAAGCCCTGAACCAGTTACCAGCCCCAGCGACCAGATTCCTTTTCGCGGATACTCAACAGCCACCACTCGCGAAAACATCTTTTTCGACTTCTCCTGCGATAAAAAGAAATCTGTTATCTGCTTGAAGAAAGGATAAACCTGCTTCAGCAAGGGTGTATTCATTATGAATTTCTCGATTTGATGCCAGAGCGTCCTTCCTAAAACACTTGCCAGAATCGCCCCTACGGCACATACAAGCCCCAAAGCTATTAAAAAACCCGTCACCGACAGGGCCGTATCGAACCAGAATTTTGCCAGCTCCTCCTCCGAGCCGCCGACCAATTTTATTAAATAAATAAGCCCCCGCTTGATGTAAACGCTGATATTATTGTTGATAAACGCATAACCCCAAAGGATTATCCAAATAGTCAGGACTGTCGGCAGCAATACCGCCAGACCCCGCAAAAAGTAATGTCTGAACCGACCCGACTTCGGCATATCCGCTCGCGCCCCTTTATTTATAATTACGCAAATCCGTTTTTCACGGGATTAATAATCCCACCCCTATTCGGCTGAATAATTTATTTCGTTTCGCCCCCGTAGTCAATGGATAAATCTTTAGGCAAATGCACGCCCATCATATGTATCACCGCCCCCGGCAATGAGCCAATCAGCCAGAGCAATCGCTGCCATAACGCCAGGGCAAGCGCCTGCTCGCCGGTTACGCCGGATACCTGTATAAACATCACCTTGACCGACCACTCGACCACGCCGCCTCCGCCGGGGCTAATCGGCAGCGTTCCCAACAGCCACGATATCGGGAAAAATATGAAATAGTATTTAGCATCCGCCGCGATACCGATTTCCTTTCCCAGCAGCACCAAAGCCAGCACAAACACGCCCTGACAGGCGAAAGTCAGTAAAAGCCCCGCAATCAGGGCAAGTTTTTTGCCCCAATAAATCTGCACGGCCTTACGGATTTTGGTCAGCGAATCCGCCCCCCGCTGACTGACCTTCGCGACCATTTTGTAAATCCAGGTCCTGCCTGACTTTTGCGACAGCAATAATAATACGGCTGCTGTAAAAACCGACGTGATTATCAGGATTGGCCACTTGTGCGTAACCGTCCAGCGGACCAGTCCGATTTGAGAATACGATTCGAACATCTCACGTCTGCTCTGTGCCGGAACAAGCCAGATTCCTCCTATGGCCATCAGGAACAATCCCGCCAGCCCTATCACCCTGTCCACCACTACGCTCAAGGCCGCCTCGACTTTTTTGTCGGTATGTTTTGTAACATACCAGGCGCGAAGCAGGTCGCCCCCGACGGCGCTGGGCAGGCAATTGTTGTAAAACAAGCCCAGAAAATGCAGCCGGACCGCGGGCCAATAGCCGATTCTTATCGACTGCACCCGCAAAAACATATACCAGCGGGCGACAAAAATAAGCTGGCTGAAAATATAAATCGCAAGTGCCGCCGCCAAAACCCAAAGCCGGACACCCTTGAGCAGCTCCAAAACCTTGCCGATGTCCTCGCCCCTGAACGCCAGATACAGTGCCCCAGCCGCTACCGCAAACCGCAGCAAATTGACAATGACCTTTCGTTTTTTTCCCGTTGGTTCTTGCCCCATTTACGCAAT
>CAYLXJ010000228.1:0-4665 GCA_964387385.1 uncultured Pirellulales bacterium | reverse complement strand
TCGAGCACCGAGAACAAATTCGCTTTTGCCCGTCAGGCATATAACGACCAGGTGCTGTTTTTCAACAACAAGATTCAGATGTTTCCGTCAAATTTAGTCGCAGGCATATTCAGCTTTAAGAAACGGGATTTCTTCGCGGTCGGGGCGGAAGCAGAAAGGGCAGTGCCGAAGGTCAGTTTTTAATCGGACGGCGGGGCTTGCCCCGCTTTACATAAAAAATGTGGGAGTTAATACGGGTAAATAAGCGGAATTCGATGCTGCTACTGGTAACAATGGGGGTCTGTCTCATTGTGCTGGGAGCGGTTTTGGGTATGGGATTCGGGGGGCCGGACAGTTGGACTATCGGGCTGATTGCGGCCAGTGCCGTCTGGATAATTTTAATGTTAATAAGTTTCGCAGGCGGCGACAGTATTTTGCTATCGGCGAGCAACGCTGTTCCTGTGACGCACGACGTTCATCCACGGCTTTTCAACGTTGTCGAAGAGATGTCAATCGCTGCGGGACTGCCGATGCCCAAGGTCTATATAATCAATGACCCCGCGCCGAACGCCTTCGCTACGGGGCGGACGCCGCAGTCGGCTTCAATCGCGGTTACGGCCGGTCTTCTGGGAAAAATGAACCGCGACGAACTGCAGGGGGTTGTCGCGCACGAGATGAGTCATATACTCCATCGTGATATTCTATTTGTCACTTTGGCGGGGGTTATGCTTGGGTCGGTGGTGCTTCTTTCGCAGGTTTTTCTGCGGAGCTTTTATTACGGCTCATTCGGTTCTCGCAGGCGATATTCATCAGGGAGCGGCAAAGGCGCAGGGGGGGCAGCGGTGTTTTTTGTGATTATCGCAGTGGCAGCGGCGATTCTTGCTCCGATTATGACGCAGATTTTATATTTTGCGCTGTCGAGAAGACGCGAGTATCTGGCGGACGCAGGGGCCGTGCGATTGACTCGTTACCCGGAAGGACTGGCCAGCGCTCTTGAAAAAATCGCCAACGACACAGCGCCTCAGCTTGCAAGCGTAAATCAGGTAAATGCCCCTATGTTCATTGTTAATCCCTTCAAGCGAAGGGGCCAGCTTAATCTTTCAGACCTGACCAGCACTCACCCGCCGATTTCCGAGAGGATAAGAATTTTGCGCAGTATGTCTCACGGGGCGTCGTTTAAGGATTACTCAGAGGCATACACGAGCGTTACAAAAAGAAAGACAGTCGTGCCCGCGACGGCCCTGACGAAGGAAGACCTCGCGCTTCGCCAGGCAAGCGCAGAGGCGAAAAGCCAGCGGCTTGAAAAACAGCTTCACGAGGTAGGCGACATTATGCGAAAGGTGAATGGCTTTATATTTTTGTCCTGTGTTTGCGGATTGACTTTGAAGATACCGCCGAATTATCTTTCGGATACGGTAAAATGTCCTCGATGTCAACGGATCCATAACGTAAAAAAACAGGCATAAACGTCTGTAAAATAAGCCGGGCTGTCTTAAAGGAGGTTTGGTGATAAGACAGCCCGACCTTTTTTAACGGTATTGCCGGTTTCCCCCAGCCATCCCGTTATTAGTTATACGGCCGTCGAAATGAATCTGTTTGGACATTTCAGGAGAAAGAGTTTTCGACAGGCAATAATTTTATATGTATGGTTATGCGGTCTGTATGTATTATAAGGGATTTAGCGGCAACGCAATAATAACCGTCGCCGTTCCGGCGACGGTTAAACAGCTAATCCGCAGACAAGCTATTCTACAGTTATTGACTCGCCGGGCTCAATGACCCTGACCTTGCAGGCGGCTTTTTTCGCGAAGTCGTCCGCGTCTTTTCTGTCGCCCACGATATCACCCCAGTGATAAGGAACGGCTTCTTTGGGCTTAAAAATTTTTGTCGCTTCGGCGGCCTCGGCGGCGGTCAATGTGTATGTGCCGCCGATCGGAAGAAGAGCAAGGTCGATATTTTCGAGAGCGTCCATTTCAGGCGTCTCATCAGTATCGCCCGCATAGTAAATTCGCTTACCCGCAATTTCGACAACGACGCCAAGCCAGCTATTGGCTTTTGGATGAAACTTTTTAGCGGGATTATAGGCAGGCACGCCTGTCAGCTTGAAGCCCGCTGCCTCGATTGTCTGGCCCGGTTTTAGCGCCTGGCCTTTGCCCTGCTGGTCAATAACGTCGCCTGCGGCTATAAGTTTTGTTGTCATACCAGACACTTTGGCGATGTCATCGGCGTTGTAATGATCAAAATGACTGTGACTTACAAATACAACATTCGCATCGTGCGGGGACTCCTTGAGTTTCCAGGGATCAATATATATTACGGTATTGGCAGCGGATATTCTGAAGCTGGCGTGTCCCAACCATTTTAACTGAACGGCCATAGTATTCTCCTTTCCTTCGGGGGTATTGGGTTCGCCGGCAAAAGCCGGTCCAGGCCCGTAAATAAACGATATTGAAACGATAATTAAAAAAATCAGCATGTTTGGTCTCATTTGCTGTCCCTTAAAAATTTACCCATAAAATTCCCGCAACTCGCAGGCCGAAATTACCGAAAATATAAGTCAGTGTCAAATAAAATCAGGTATAATATTATAAAGGGCTATGGACGAAGAATTTGACATATTAAGCTATGAGCAGCGAAAGCCGAGGATTCATATCCTTTCGGCAGACAAGGTATTATCCGAAGATATTTACGACCGGCTGCAGGAGGATAAAAAAACAAGGTTTTATGAGCTTGTAGTCGCCAAGCAGGACACCTGGCAGAAACGTGTCGAGGAAATAGAGGCCCTGGCCGACCAGACAACCAAATCGCGTATGCTGATACTGGACGTTCGCAAGGTAACACTTCCAAAGCTGCACAAGGCATACAATAAAATCATTGGGTACAACCGCAAGGACCTCAACAGGGTCTGCTTTACGGTGTTAATCGGCGATGGCCCTTTGAACTTATTCCAGCCAGGTAAATCCCCGGACGTTTTTGTGCCTTACCTGGCACAGCATCGCGTGAATTATAATCCCGCAGTTTTTTTCTTTGACCCTTTTCTGCATTACGAGCCGGACGAAATCGAATCGTCAATGGACCAGGAATTTATCCTGCCCGCCCATTTGCCGAGACGCCTAGCGCCATTTTTCCCTGAGCCGGGAGTAACGGTGGAAACCGTGCGGAAATATTTTCGAGCCCTCGAACAGCCGGAACCGGTGAAAAAGCAGCGGCTGAAGGTGCTTGCGGCGCTATATATGAAAAGAATTAACGAGCAGTTCCCAGCTAACAAAGAACGACTGAAAGAACTTTTAGGCAAATCCGGCCTGCAACTTGCCAGCGAAAGGATGAACCTTTATCCGCTATTTTTCGAGGAATGGGTGCACGAGTTGATGCAAAAAGCCGCAAATCCTTAATTATTATCAACTGAAAAGCGTCTTATCGCATAACCCATTGCTTATTTTCGAGCTTAAGCTTCTGCTTGTCGCGGAATTTGGGGTCTCCTGCCAGTGAATAGGTAAGCTGGAGCGTCTTTCTCAGGTATATTTTGACGGGATTGCCGTCAGCGTCTTTCTCAACTGGATGGTCGAGAGCTATTGTTTCATTACTTAGCCCCGAAATGAAGATATCGAATCCTTTGGCGTTGGGGTCAAAATCGGGCCAGATTACGACCAAATCCTTGGTGTTATCCTCGCCCTGAAGGATTCTATTGCCGGCATTTTCGATTAGCTCAATGAACGGATATCTGCCCTGATGGCGGATTTTTATCTTATCAAAAAGAACGACACCAACTCCCTGAATAGCCGCAACCCTCTGAAAGGTATCTGTCATAAGCTCACAGGAGGGATAAAAATCTACGTCTTTGCCGGATTTATTTGTCAAGGTCAAAATCATATACCAGAACCGCTGCTGGACAGCACCTGGTAGGACAATCCGTATAGGATCCTCAAAACGAACTTCAAGCGTCCAGTCGCCGGGCTTCTGGACTACCGCCGGCTTGGGTTCTGCAAGACAAACACTTATCATCGTAAATAGTAAAATAACGCTTATCAAATTTCTCATAGTTCAATCCTCGCGTTAAAACTGGCGGGCACAGCCCACCCTGCTTATTATTATTATATCGTAAAAAGCCCCTAAAACCAAGCAATTTTGAGGTGTTGTTTTACTGCTTTACCCCCCTGCCAATGGGATTTATAATACTTTGAGTGAATAAAAAGTTCTAAAATCAACAAGCTTTAAGGGGATTTGTTATGAAAATCGCGCTTTTCAGGCCGTTTTTTTCACTTTTAGTTGTGTTTTTATTAAATTTTTCGTCTTCTGCTGATAGTTTAGCGGCAACAAGGCGAGAAATAAAGATTCCTGATATAGAGGGATACCGGACACTTAAGTGCGATTTTCATACACATACTGTTTTTTCGGATGGCCAGGTCTGGCCGACGCTGCGGATTGAGGAGGCGTGGCGAGAGGGGCTCGATGCTATCGCAATAACCGACCACATCGAGTATAAGCCGCATAAAAACGACGTGCGGCCTGATAACGAGCGGGCATACCAAATCGCACGAGAAGCGGGCGATAAAATCGGCTTGATTGTCATAAGGGGCGCTGAAATTACGAGGGATATGCCGCCGGGGCACTGGAATGCGATTTTCCTCAAGGATATAAATGCTCTCAACACCAAAGATTTCAACGACGTGATGAAAAACGCCGTAT
>CAYLXJ010000227.1:0-4682 GCA_964387385.1 uncultured Pirellulales bacterium | reverse complement strand
TTATCGACTAATGTCTCATCTGCGCCCTCGACGCTCTTTACGCAGGCGTTCAATCGCTCTATACCCTGATTATATTCGTCAGGCGTGAGAATATCGATGTCCCATCCGGTCATCCTCGCGGCAAGCCGCACGTTTTGCCCGTGCTTTCCTATCGCCAAACTAAGCTGGTCTTCATCTACTACTACAGTGGCCCTGCCGAGTTCGAAACACAAAGCTATTTCGCTCACCTTCGCAGGCGCAAGGGCGTTGGTGATAAATATTTGCGACGAATCGCTCCAGCGGACGATATCGATTTTCTCTCCGCCGAGTTCGTCAACGATATTTTTTATCCTGCTGCCCCGCACGCCCACGCACGCGCCTACTGGGTCAACCTTTTCATCCAGTGAGGCGACCGCGACCTTTGTGCGGTATCCCGCCTCGCGGGCGAGCGCTCTGATTTCGATAATCTCCTCTGCTATCTCAGGCACTTCCTGCTCGAAAAGCCGGCGTATGAAATCAGGGTGCGTCCTCGACAGGATGATTTTGACCTGGTTTGAGACCTCCTTGACGTCGAGAATGAGGCATCTGATTCTTTCGCCGGGCCTGTGCGTCTGGCCTGCAATCTGTTCGCCCTTGGGCATAAAACCTTCGGCCCTGTGGTCAAGCGTAATAACCAGCGAGCCGCCCTCGTATCGCACTACTGAGCCGCTGACGATTTCACCCTTTCGCTGTATAAACTCGGTGTAAATGCTGTCTCTCTCGTCGGCTTTTATTCTTTGAATCATAACCTGCTTGGCGGTCTGCGCGGGTATCCGGCCGAGCTGCTTGATATTGATTTGCTCCTTGTCCTTGAAGGCCGTTACCTGCCCCGAAACGCGGTCGATATGCACCTCAATTTCGCTTTCCGGCTGACCGAAATGCTTCCTTATGGCCGATACCATTGCCTCCTCAAGGTCGCTGAATATCGATTCCTTGTCGATGTTCTTGTCTCTTGCGAGGTTCTCGACTATTCTAAGTAAGTCCTGATTCATTTTTTACCTTACCTTCCAAAAATCCAAAAAAATGGAAACCATAACGGTTTCCAGTTCTACGGCACAACCTCGCAAAGACAAGTTGTCGTCATTTCGCTGCTACATCATCTGCCTCCGTCGTCACACCTGAGATACCAGCGCGATGGCAATGCGACTCATCTGCCGTAACTGGAGCAGAAACCCGTCTATTCAGGCTCCTGTGCCCGCAAGCCAAATTCAAAGACAGCGGGCTTTCGCCGAACCGAGAAATTGTCCGGCTAATAACCACTGTTCGTTAATCCTGTTAAAACCATCATTAACACCAAGAGGTTTCTTGCTCTGTAACCGTAATGCCTAACACACGACTACCTTATACTAATCGTCAAAATGGTAAGTAACAACAATTATTTTACGTTTTTGTGAATTTTTTGGTTCTGCCGGGGGTTAAAGACGTGATTTTCAGCTTAAAAACGTCAAATCCGCAATAAACTACCGTAAAGATGCGTCTTAATATGCAGACAAAACTGAATTATGAAAGTTGAAGAAAGGAGCTTAAAATGACAAGAAAAATCGTAGCAGGCGTCGCGGCAGGGTTGTTATTGACATCGATAACGCTTTTTGCCGCACAAAAGGCACAGGATAAAAAACCCGCGGCAAAACAAAAACAACAGGCAAAAGAAATCGAAAAGAAGCCCGGCGGAAAAGACCTTCTCGACCAGCTTGTCGCTGCCTACAAGGCCAATGACAGAGAGAAAATGGGCCAGATTATCAATAAGATGGAGGCCCGCAGAGACAAAGCCAGAAAACTTGCGATGTTAAACAAATGGCATAACGGGGCGCATCGTAAAATGGCTGCACAGGCAGGTCCGAGATGGGGTCGAGGCGGAGCAGCGGCAGGCCCGTGCCCGCGCCAGCAATTCGGAAACAGGGGCTTGGGTGGTGGCGCCGCCGATTGGCGAGGCGGCTGGGCAGCAGGCGGTCCCGGCTTTAATCGGGGCCGGGCTATGGGTTGGGGAGGAGGCCAATGGGAAGGACAACCTTGGCGCCGAAACGTATCGCCCGGCTGGGGAGCAATGGCTGAAAGGCCCGGCCCGACGCCCGGCTTCGGGCAAGGCCCAGGCCGTTTCTCGCCTCAAAACTGGAACAGGCCCCTCGAAGGCAGACGACAAACGAATCCGCCCCCTGTTGACTGGGGCTGGTAAGAGCAAAAATCTCCTTCCGATATCACCAAACTTTCATTCGAGACGGTGTGCCCTATACGGGCGCACCGTCGTTTTTTATCCTATGCCTCAAAAAGTTGTCGGCTGAATAAAATAATTGTGATACAATTCGCGTTATGAAACGATTGATTTTGGTTATTCTGATTGTTGCTGTCTGCGGATGCAGTCAGCAGAAGTACCGCGAAAGCAAAAAGACAAAAGAGCTTAAAATGAGTAAGGCCGACCTGCAGGATAAAATTATGGGCGGCTGGCTCGGCAAAACCGCGGGCGTCTGCATCGGCGGGCCGACGGAATTCAAGGCGCAGGGAGTGATGTACACCAGGCCGCTTAATATGTATCCCCGGCTGGATTCCGGCTTTAACCAGGACGACATTTATGTCCAGATTACATTCATTGAGGCGATGGATAAAAAACTAAACGAGCCGGAGGGGATTTTCGCCGCGACGATGGCTGACTATGGCGACGCCTTTATGAAAAGCGGCTATGAGCTTTGGCACGCAAACAAGGCGGGCAGAGACAACCTTCGCAGGGGGATTAAGCCGCCGCAATCCGGTATGTGGGCAGGACCCGGCAAACGATTTAATAAATGCGCAAATGATATCGACTGGCAAATCGAGTGCGACTGGGTCGGCCTGATGTGTCCCGCGATGCCCCAGACAGCCGTCGAAATCAGCGACCGCGTCGGCCACGTTATGAACTACGGCGACGGCGTTTACGGCGGACACTTTGTCAGCGCAATGCTCGCTCTCGCCTTTGAGTGCAGCGACGTTGAAAAAATCGTCAAACAGGCAATCGAAACGGTGCCTCAGCAGTCGCAATACTATAAAACAATCAAAGACGTAATCGACTATCACGAAAAATACCCCGACGATTTCAGGGCCTGCTGGACGTTCATCAACGATAGATACCTGACGACTGCTGTTGACTGCAATATGCAGCACGATAATTTCAATATAGCTGCATCATTAAACGGCGCATTTATCGCAATCGGCCTGCTATACGGCGATGGCGACATCCTCAAGACAATCGAATACGCCACCCGCTGCGGCCAGGATTCTGACTGCAATCCCGCCAATGCGGGCGCCGTCGTAGGAACAATGCTCGGCTACGAAGAATTGCCTCAGCAGTGGAAAGACAGCATCTCAAAATACCCCGACAAAAAGTACAGCCACACAAACTACTCCTATACCGATTTAATCGATAGCTCCTTCAAACGAGCCGAAAAAGCAATCCTCCAGTCCGCCGGCCGAATCAAAGGCGACACATACATCATAAAACGCCAATCCATCCGCCAGCCAAAAACCCTCGAACAATACGGCGACGATCCCGTTCCCAATCCCGACTTTGATAAATTGTAGCCGGCAAAAATTAATTGTTTCGGTTGCTGAATATGATATAATATTGTCGGTTTTGAGGATTCGACAGTTTTTGAATAAAAGGTGTGTTTTGTGGTTTTTTGCAGGAGGACATACCGATGAAGCGCGTGATTTTTGTGTTTTTGGCTGTCATTATTTGCTCAAAGGCGGACGCCAAATACTCCGGCGGCTCAGGCGAGCCAAACGACCCTTACCAAATCGCAAACGCCGCCGACCTTCTGACCCTCGCAAACGACGTAAACGACTACAACAAATGCTTCATCCAAACAGCAGATATCGATTTGGAAGGACAGGTCTTTACTACCGCTGTAATTGCACACGATTTAGATAACACGAATTATGAATTCGATGGAGTTCCTTTCGCCGGCATTTTTGACGGAGCAGACCACAAGATTCTCAACTTGACAATAAACACCAATGGGCTTGAAAACGATTATTTGGGCTTGCTTGGTTATATTAACGCAGGCATAGTGAAAAATCTTGGCATCGAAATTGTTAGTATCATCGATGAGTATTCTTCAGCAGATTACATCGGCGGGCTGGTGGGAGAAATTTCCCAAAGCGCAATTGAGGGATGTTATTCAACAGGAACAATTATTAGAGGAAACGAATCGTACTTTCTCGGCGGACTTGTTGGTCGTAACTATAATGACAGTTGTATCAGTAATTGCTTTTCGTCTGTCGCTATCACCGGTGGTATTAGTTCAGGTTGCCTCGGTGGACTGGTTGGGTATAATCTAAGTGGCAGTATTATCAACTGCTATTCGACGGGCATTGTAACAAGCGGCGATTCATCGGCTTGGATAGGTGGATTAGTGGGGGAAGGCAGTCACGAAATCAGCAGTAGCTATTTTCTTGCCATAAGCGGGCCGGATAATGGCTACGGTGAGCCGTTGACGGATGAGGAAATGAAACAGCAAAGCAGTTTTGTCGGCTGGGATTTTGTTTGGGAGACGGCCAATGGGCCTAATGATGTTTGGACGATATGTGAAGGCGTAGATTATCCAAAACTTGCCTGGGAATATGTTGTCGGCGATGCAGATAACGACAAGGACGTTGATTTTGCCGATTTTGCCCGGATGGGTGAGAATTGGCGT
>CAYLXJ010000226.1:0-4720 GCA_964387385.1 uncultured Pirellulales bacterium | reverse complement strand
CTCGCTTCTTTTTTGGGCTGCCTCAATCGCGATTTTCAGCTTGTCGATTACTTTCTGCTGGCCGACACACTCGCGCAAATGTTTAGGCCTTAACGAGACGTTGAAATTCTCCTCCGCCTCGTTTCTCGATTCACCCGTTATAACCCTGTCGATTGCCATTTCCGTCTTCTGTCTTCCGTCCTCTGTCCTCTGCTTTTATACCTCAATACCCTGCTTCAATCGATAAACAAGCGGCACTAATTCTTCCGCCGACTTCACGTCAGGGTGCTTCCTGCACGCAAGGTCAATCAGTTCAATTGCCTCGTTTCTCTTTTCGCCCCAGGCGATAAGAATCTCTAAGGTCTCCGCCTGATAAGGTCTGAACGCCTGGCTCGCCGCTTTCTGCTCGATGCCGATTGCGAAACTGCCTAATTTGCCCTTCAATTCCGCGATAATCTGCTGGGCTGTCCTTTTGCCAATGCCGTCAAGCGCGGTCAGCATCTTGTCGTCGCCTGCCTCAATCGCCGAGGCGATACTGGCTATCGGCATACTCAGCGAGCGCAGCGCCTTGCGGATTCCGATACCCTTGACGCTCGTAAATTTCTCGAAAAAGTCCCGCTCAGTATCGCTCAAAAAACCCACGATTCTCGGTATGAGGTTCCCGCCGCCTAATGACCCCTCGTAATATTCCATTGTGCAAAGTATTACGTCCGAGCCAATACTGCCGGATAGCGCACTTACGCAGTAACCCGGCAGCATAACCTCGTATGCAACCAAGCCGACCTGCACCAGTGCGCTTTCAGTATCCAGCTTAACAAGTTTTCCTTCCAATCGTGCTATCATATTACCTTCATTGATTCCGCACAACATAACGCTGCCGCTACTGCGTCCGCTACGTCTGCCGGCTTGGGCATTTCACGCAGCCCCAAAATCGTCTGTATCGTTTTCTGCACCTGCTCTTTCGACGCATGGCCGCTGCCTGTGATACATTTTTTTATCCGCGTTGCGCCGAAACTTTTAACCTCAATACCGGCTGCGGCACATCTCTGCAATATAACTCCTCTGGCGTGACCCATCAATATGGCCGTCCGAGGATGTGCGTAATGCGAATACAACTGCTCTACCGCCACAACCTCCGGCCTGAATTTTGCCAGCAATTCGTCAATATCCTCCGCTATCTGGTTTAATCTTGCCTCAATTGCCTTATTGCCTGTCGTCCGTAAAACCCCAGCTTCTTGTAGGGCGGGACTTGCCCCGCCGTTTGCTTCCACGCACGCATACCCGCAAACCTGCAACCCCGGGTCTATGCCGAGAATTCTCATTTATGCACTCCTCGGCTTGTTCCGTTCTTCTCATCCACAATTGTAATACCTGATTGTTGAAGGATGTTGCGCAATATATCGGCTGTTCTGAAATCTTTTTCGTGACGTAACCTATTCCGTTCCCGGAGAAGATTATCCACGAGGTCCTTGCTTACTTCGAGAACTGTATATGGATACCTATCGGATTCTCTGTCATTCCTTATATTGGTAAACCTTTCTCCAAATCTTTGTACTACACCGAGCACGTCACCCCCTAGATTCAAGAATAACTCATAAACAGCATTAAAGGTTTCTTTGCTCGCACTCTTTGTTTCAAGCAAACTATTTGTCAAACGAACAAGTTCAAAAATGATTGACAATCCTACAGCTGTATTCAGGTCATCATTCATCGCATCTTCAAATTTGATTTTTAATTGATTTAGCAAACTCATTACTTTTTCATCGAGTTCGCCAGTCGGAGCAATACGACTTTGTTTGAATGCATCTTTAGCAGCGTTCATAATTTTCTCGTATCCACTTTGTGCCGCATGAAGGGCCTCATCCGAAAAATCGAGCGTGCTACGATAATGGCTGCTCAAAATGAATTGCCGAACGGCAAGGGCATCATATTTTCTGCTCAATCGTTCGTGCTTCGGCTCAGGTGATTCAGTAAAAACCTGCTTTAGCGTGATAAAGTTATTCAGCGATTTGCCCATTTTCTGGCCATCGACTGTAACCATATTATTATGCAGCCAGTATTTGACAAATTGTTTGCCCGTCGCGGCCTCCGCCTGCGCTATTTCGCATTCGTGATGCGGGAACTGGTTTTCCATACCGCCGCCGTGGATATCAAAGGGCTGTCCCAGGTATTTTGTGCTCATAACCGAACACTCTAAATGCCAGCCGGGGAAACCCTGCCCCCAGGGGCTTGGCCATTGCATAATATGATTCGCCTCCGCTCTTTTCCAAAGGGCAAAATCCGCTGGGTGCTTTTTCTCCGCCGATACCTCCACGCGAGCCCCCGCAAGCATATCTTCGACCTTTCTGCCCGATAGTTTCCCGTATTCGGCAAATTTTGAGACATCGAAATAAACCGAGCCGTTCGCCTCGTAAGCATATCCTTTTTCAATCAGCTTCTTGACCAGCTCTATTTGCTCGATGATATGTCCACTTGCTCGTGGGCTTATATCTGGTCTGACACAATTGAGTTTGTCCATATCCTCAAAGTAACTGCGAGTATATTCCTCGGCCAGAGCCATCGGGTGCTTGTGAACTTTCGCCGCCGCCTTTGCGATTTTGTCCTCGCCCTGGTCCGCGTCGTCCGTCAGGTGTCCAACATCGGTGATATTCTGAACGTAGGTTACGTTGTAGCCCAAATACCGCAGGTATCTTACGAGCACGTCAAAACTGACGTAACTTTTCGCATGCCCAAGATGTGCATGCCCGTAAACCGTCGGCCCGCAAACATATATCCCGACTCTGCCCTCATTTACCGGCTTAAACTCCTCTAACCGCCTCGTTAAACTGTTATATAGTTTCAACGCCATTATAATGTCCTTTTGATTTTTTTTCTTAACATCGCAATCGCGGTTGCGCCAATCGCTTCGCCTGTTCCGATTTCGCCTAAGCCGTTGTTTGTCTTGGCTTTTATGTTGACCGCGTTAAAGTCGATTCCGAGAAGTTCCGCAATACAGCGTTTTATCTGCCCTTTGAACGCCTCTAAACGGGGCTGCTCAGCGTGAATGGTTATATCGACGTTGATAATTTCCCATTTTTTCTCAGTCAGTTTTTCTTTTACGGCTGACAAAAATCCTTTGCTGTCGGCGTTTTTCCATTTCGGGTCCGTATCAGGAAATAGCGTTCCTATGTCGCCCATACCAGCCGCACCTAACATTGCATCGATAACCGCGTGCAATACCACGTCGCCGTCGCTGTGGCCCATAAGCCCCATAGCGAACGGTATTTGCACGCCGCCTAACATCAGCTTTCTATCTTCGACAAGCTGGTGAATGTCCGTGCCTATGCCTGCTCGAAACTCAATTGGCTCTTCATCAATCACAGTATGCCTTTCGTGCTTGGGATTTCCTTTCCTGTTATTTTAACCGCCGCCCCTAGCGCCTGTCCCATCGCTTTGAAAATCGCTTCAGCCGTATGATGGGCGTTTGTGCCGTAAGGGACGTTTATATGCAGGTTAAATTTACCCGCGTTGGCGAAGCTTCTCAGCATTTCCTCGAGGCACTGAACGTCGAAATCGCCGATTTTCTCCGCCCTGTATTCCACGTTGTAAACGCAGCTCGGCCTGCCCGATAAGTCAATCGACACGTTTGCTAACGAGTCCTCCATCGGCACCGAGCTGTTGCCATATCGGTTGATTCCTTTTTTATCGCCTAGCGCCTCGAGCAGACATTCACCTAAACATAATCCAATATCCTCGACTGTATGATGAGCATCAACGGTCAGGTCGCCTTTGGCTTTAATGGTCGTATCAATTCTGCTGTGTTTGCTCAGGTGGCTTAGCATATGGTCCAGAAAGCCGATACCCGTATCTATTTCATATTTGCCGGTCCCGTCGAGGTTTAACTCGATAGCCACATCGGTCTCCTTCGTTTTTCTGTGTTTTTTTATCTTTCGTTGTTTCATACTGGACTTCCTATCATGCAATTATTTCCCTTAACGCCGACAAAAGGGCATCATCCTGTTCCGGCGTTCCTATTGATATTCTCAGTTTATTATCGATACCCGTTAAGTCCCAATATCGGACATATATGTTCCGCTGCACCAATTTATTGTAAATATCTTCCGCTTTTGCTTTTTTGTGTTCAGCGAATACGAAATTAGAAGAGCTGTCGGGAAGTTCGAATCCAAGTTTCCTCAGTTGTTCCGTCAGCCGGTTTCGTTCCTGCTTGACTTTGTTTACGTTTTCTTTGAAATATTGCTGGTTGTTTATCGCCGCAGTCGCTGCCGCTAGCGCTATCGCATCTACGTTGTATGAGTCCTTGACCTTTAGAAGCCCCTGAATCATTTCAGGCCGGGCAATTGCGTATCCGAAACGCAGGCCCGCCAGCGAGTATCCCTTGCTTAACGAACGCAAAATAATTACGTTCTCGAATTGTTTAACTAATTCGACGCAGTTTTTCTCTGCGAAATCCACGTATGCCTCGTCAATCAGCAATACACCTTTAATCTCAGACGCGAGCGACCCAAGCTCTTCAACCGAAATAAGCGTCCCGCTTGGCGCGTTGGGATTGCAGACAATCGCCAACGCCGACCGCACCCGTGCTAATCGCGCCGGCAAATTGAATTCCTTATCGAACGGGACCTCAATCGCCCTGCAATTCTGAATATTGGCCAAAACGGGATACAGCGAATATGTCGGCACAGGATACGTTACAGGGCGCTTGCGGTCGCAAAAGGCGGTAAACGCCATACGCAGCAAGTCA
>CAYLXJ010000225.1:0-4753 GCA_964387385.1 uncultured Pirellulales bacterium | reverse complement strand
TTCCACGGTCGTATTTGCCTGCCGCGACGGCCTTTGCCACAGGCCTGATGAAATCGGGATAGTCGCAGGACTTGTCGGAATCGGTGCCGAAATCCTTAACTTTATGACCTTTCCTGATGAGCCATTTCTTAATCTGCTCCTTGTAAATGAAGCCCGCGTGGTCTGAGCCAATCGCTATTTTCATCGTCATCTCCTTTTCAATAAATGCCTGATTATAACGGCCGCCGCCGGTCGTCTCAAACAGCTTATTTTTTTTATCTAACGGGTTAAACCCTTCGCCAAATATATCGTATTTTTTAAATAGAGAGATATAGGCCTGTCGGGAAGCAATTCCCGGCGGGCTTAAGGACGGGCAATTATAAATGCGATTATAGGTTTCTCAAAAGAGAGGCGATGCCTTTCAAAAGAAAGTGAGGGCAAAATCCTGGCGACCGCCTCTCTTTATTTTTGCGCCGCTTTTGCCTCAATTTTTCCCGTTTGGATTTCGTAAAATCCGGCTTATACTTTATATGGAGGAAGTAACCCGAACCCGCCCTTCGGCCTCGAGCTTAGCGTCGAAGGGCGGGTCCGCAAGGAACGACCGAAAAACGGGGGAAGCGCCTTAAAGCCGGACAGCCCTGCAAATTACTATGTAACCTAAAGGAGCAATGTCCGGCTTTTTATTTGGCCGTTCAATCGGTCACCTTGCTGTAAATAATATGGCTCCTCGCTTACCTATCTTGAGTTCTTATCAACTCGATTCCGTCTCTTAACTCCTTACACTCCCTAGCAATTTTTTCTATATCGAGATTATTAATAAAATTTTCACTGTCTTTACCTTTATTATAAGACCTCCCATATCGCTCAAACAATCTCTGCAAATCCTTACAGCTAAATTTCTCGGGTGGCCTGTAAATGCTTGGATTTCTATTGGCCCTGGGCACTTTCAAAAAACTAAATATATTCTCTATATCATAGAAAAACCATGACTCTATTTGCTGAGTTGCCTTGATAAGCTCAATACTTAAAACGTTTTCTATTCGCTCATCTTCGATGTATTTTCTTATCCTCTCTATATCAAATTCGGGTACTTCCCCATATCTGGATTCTCGGTCAAGACAACAATAAACCCTAATTCTCTCTTCCTCATGATTTCCGCTACACTCTACAATACGATTAATAATCTTCTTATTTATATTATACAATCCTTTGAGGTCGCATATTCTGGTCCGGCAATTATTTAAGAAAGCATCTCGGACTTTTGTGTAAAAAACTATCTCGGTAGCGCCTTCGACTAACAAAAGTGATATATGATTTGCATGACTATCTTTATCCGTCGGCTTAAACACTTCTACTTTCTCCCAATCACATTTTCAAAATTGGAAGATAGTAAATCGCCAAAACTCATAAAACCTTTATTAAGGTAATCACGTAACTGCTTTGTGTTCTTGACTTTTTCAAAATGAGTTGCACCATCTTCATCCACGATTGCTACGTTAACATCCTCTGGATTCACACCATTAAGCAGATAAGGCGAATGAGTGGTTATTAAGACGGGCCATTTATCTGCGTGATCTTGTAAAAATCGCAATAATTTTT
The DNA here is from genome assembly GCA_964387385.1 of uncultured Pirellulales bacterium. GTDB lineage: Bacteria > Planctomycetota > Phycisphaerae > Sedimentisphaerales > Anaerobacaceae > Fen-1362. The sequence goes on along the minus strand of CAYLXJ010000225.1, from coordinate 3,175 downwards.
CCAAAGCCACTGGATGTAAATAGTTTTCCAGTTCCTCAATACATATGATCGGTTCTGTACGACCTTTTGAAAGAAGAATAGCCAATATGGCAGCAACCACGAGAGTGCCGTCAGAATATTCTTCAATAAAAGCTCCAATGTCTCCTTTCCGTTGTGCAAGAAAAAACCTGATCCGCTTTAGTTTCTCTTTGCCTTGAGTTTTGTATTCGCTCGACTGGCTTTGTGATGGTATTGAAATATCTCTTGCTAGAATTTCAATACCTTCTAAAGCAAGGATGTCACACAAGGTTTGTTTGAATAGTTCATAATACTTACCTTCCTCTTTTATTTTATCCACTACAAACGGCAAACTGAAAGAGGAAATTTGGGGTCCTTCAATAGACTTGTCTCTGTATAAACTATCCCTTACATCACTAGGCGAAAGAGCAAATATATCTGTACTGCCTAATGAACTTATTGCATTGATAAACATCTTTAGTTCTGAAGGCAATTTTTCAAAATCAGGATATAGCGATCTCAAAGCCAACATAGATGAATTATCTTTTGATATAGGGTGACTTCCTTTTTTCTGCCCTTCCTCTTCTACCCTCAGAATTTTCTCCTCCCTTTTTATATACGTTGTAGGCGGTCCAGTTTTTGATGGTTCTTTCGCCGTGAGAGTTTCCGAAACGAACCCAATATCTTCTTTTTTATCATGACTACATTGTAATTTTATTTCATAGTCAACCAACCACGCTATATCAACATTAGTAATCTCAAAAGTCACGCCTATAGTCATCATTTTATTTCTATACTTTTCTAAATGGCACAAAGATGAACCGCCTCGTGGCGGAGGAGTCATACCTTTTAATATATATCCTCGAATCTTATCATCACCGAAACAGATCGGACCCAGCATCTGAATTGCCTCTAGTAGATTCGACTTTCCACTGTTGTTCGGACCAACAAGAACATTAAAATCACCCAAATCAAGAACGGCGTTTATGAGGTTCTTATACCCGTCAACACGTATTTGTTTGAGTTTCATAATTAAGCCCTTATTTGCTGATAGTTAGCCATATATTGAATGTTTTTACCTTATTTTCGTCCTAACTCAATACGAAAATAACCTAAGTTAGTTCAATTGCAAGCGTTTTATTGCTTTTTTTTGCGCAATCCTCATTTTTCCTCTGCTAAGGCCGATAATAAGCGGCCCGCCAGTTCGGGCGTAAGGTCGGGCTGTGGCTCGGAGTCGGTCTGCTCGGGCGACTTTACTTCCGCGTTGGGCCTCAATAAATTGATGATATCGAGGCAGGCCTTGCGGCTTGTTTCGGGGTTTTTCGATTCGGTTAATTGAACCAGTTTTGCCGCGGCGATTGTCGCGTATCTTGCGATTACCATTTCGCCCTGTCGGCGTTCCTGCTGCAATCGGATATCAAATTCACGCAGGAATTGCTCGTCCGTTCGCCATTTGTCATACGACCTTTTGCTGACCTTGTGCCTTTCGAGGACCTCCTGCTCATTCATCTGGCCCTCGAACAAATCCTCAATCACTTCTCGCTGCTTTTTTGTGAGCCGTCTGATGTTCGGCATAATTTCTCCCTCATAAAATAACCGGTGATTTCTGTTAAAGCTCTCGCCCGCTTCTGCGCCTTTGTTAAACCGTCCGCTGAACGCTGAACGCTAAACGCCGCCTTTTCAAGCGCGTTTTCGATAATTTCCTGCTGCCGCTTAGTCACAAAAAACACAAGCGGAATCGCAAATTCCACACACTGAACGCTTGCCCCTGTCCGCTGAACGCTGTTTTTCAGGTTCGTCAGTTGCTCGATTTGTTTTTTGGTATTGGGCAGGATTTTTGCAAGCTCAGCCGAATTAAAACGCTTTTTCAGCTCTTTCAGCAGCTCGACTTTTTTCGCCAGGACGTCGCTTCCCGTCAGGCGATTCAGCGTCGTCAGCAAAATCGCCGTCTGCTCGTCATCGACGTCCCAAACGACGCAATCCGCTTCACTTTTACCGATTTTCTCCAGCGCCTTAACGCGATGATGCCCGTTGATAATCTGGAAATAATCTTTCTTTTTCGGATGAGGCCTGACAACAACCGGCTCATACAATCCCGTCCGCCCGATATTGCGCACAAGCTTATTAAACTTCGCCTCGCTCATCACGTTGGGATTATCCGGATGCGGTAATAATTTTGATATCGTTATTATCTTTGTTTTGCTGGTCATAAAATTTTTATGATGAAAGGTTGCGTCTTACGTTTACCGGTTGCGCAACTCGTCACGGTTACGTTTGACGTATGACGTATGACGATACGAGCGGCGTAACCGCAACCGATTGGCCGCTTTATTTGTTAAAGTCGCAAATCCAGGGAAAGATTTTTCCACAGGTAATAAACCGGCCTGTCGGTCAGTTTGCTTACGATGAATCTCGTGCGAATGATGCCCGCCTTCATCAGCCGCCGCTGACCATAACCTTGTAGAAACTTAACAATCTCGCCTTCAATAAAATTACTTTGATTGTCGTTCCCGCGCAAGCGGGAATCCAGTTTCTCTTGAACGAGTCCCGCGTCAATCAAATCCCGCTCGCCGATACCAACTGCGCCGAACGCCTCTATAAGACGGACGCAGGCCGCCGATGGCGGCGAGTCAAATCGCGTCAGCCCCGCCTTTTCAAAAAAAGGATTGACCCTGCCCATCACCGCAAGCGCCTCTACGTAAGGCACGTTCATAAGCGGCATCGTCTCGCGCACTAATCGCTGCGCAAGCCCCAGCGAGCGAAACCTCGGCTCGATTATCACCCTGCTGATTGTGCGAATGTTTTTATTGATTACGCTCAATCGCGTGACCCTGTCCAGCCCCGACAAAAAAGGCATCGCCGCCGACCGTGCCTGACACCCGCCCGTCGGCATCGCGTAAACTATCACGCCCAACGTCACGAGTTTCTCGGCTGTGCGGAACTTCCCTCTCATCGCATAAATCGCCGCGCAAGGCCCCATACTCGGCTCACGATAATGATACCGCGACAGCGCCTCGTAATCCTGCCGCATTCCCGGGACAATCTCAAGATTTTTCGTTACAGTGCAGGACATAAATCCGTTTGAAGCAGTATCTCGTGAAGCGTGAAGCGTATCTCGAACGACGCTTCACGAACGACGAGCGACGGTATAGTAAGTTAATTCCGCTTCGCCTGTAAA
>CAYLXJ010000224.1:0-4780 GCA_964387385.1 uncultured Pirellulales bacterium | reverse complement strand
TTCCAAATCCTCACAAATAATCCTTTTCTTGACCGAGCTGCTAAGGTCGCTGTCTAAGTTTGCCACAAACGTCCCTGCCCCCGGCCTGGTCGAGATTATCCCTTCCCGCTCTAATTGCTGATACGCCTTTGCTATCGTATTGGGATTTATTGCAAGCTGTCCCGCCAGTTGCCTAACCGTAGGCAGCCGTTCCTCTTTCATTATCCTGCCGCAGGCAATATCACGTTTTACCTGGTCTATTATCTGCTGATATACGGGCCTGTCCGAAGCATTGTCTATTCTTATCTGCATATCTCAATCTCTTTATTTGTCCTATCTCAACTAATATAAGTATATCACTATCATCGTCCCTGTCAATAGTTTTTTTGAAAAAAATAACAGAATTTTCCCCTCAAGCCGTATCCCGTTGTCAAGTAAGGAGATGCCTCCGCCCAACTTCGGCAGAAAAGAACGGCTTTTTAACTAACGTCCCGCAAAAAACTTATCACCTCTGGCGCAATTGCTTATTTGCCTCGAACAACGCCTTTACCGAGTCCTTCATTAGAAGAACTATCGTCAGGACGCCGAGAATTGTCCCGAAAGGCATCGATACGCACTCGATACCCGCGGCAGCAAAACAAAACGTGCGCGACGAATGCTTCCTCAGTTTTACTCCCAGAACAATCATCAGTGTCGCTATAATCCAGCTAAACAAAATGAAACCCGAACCCAGAAAAATGAAAAACAAGCCCACAAATTTAGGCGGCGCATCGTGTCCGTCAATTGCCCCGCAAAGCATTGCTATTCCTATGGCAACGTGTATAAGAAAAAAACAAGAAAACAGTGCCTTAAGCCCGCCGAAGATGAAATGAAAAATTGAAAGCAGATTAAGATGTTTTTCATCCTGTGTCATAATATCTTCCTTTCGAAAATTTCTTTAAAAGCTGTAACGAATGCCGGTGTAAATGTTCGAGTTGTTCTCGAACTGGCCGAAGAATGTGCTTGGATAATCGCCGAAGAATATATTTGCTCCCGCCTCGACCGCTAAATTGTCGCTGACCTTATAATTAATGTTAGGCCGCATATAAACGTCCTTGTCCGAAGGCGAAAAATACGTGAAAAACGAGCAACGCAGGTTCTGATTCATCAATAATTTCGTCAGCCGAAGCGTAACCAGATGCCTGAATTCATCCCTACTCGGCCCAAACGGCCTGCTTTTCCGATGCTCTTCGAAATCCAGTATTTGCTCGACGTAATACTGCAAACCGGCCGTAAAATCCCTGCCTATATCCTGCGTATAACCAACGAGATACCGCAATTCGGAATTATTGTTATTGCCGTTTTCACCGCTCTGGTCGTCCTCCGACTGATAGTATCCAAACTCAAGATTGCCTATGCCCTTTGCGACGTTGCCGCGGACGCTTGCCCCGTAAACGCTTAAATCAGGAAATGTCGCCTTGCCGATAGCGGGATTTTGCCCGCCGGGACTTTTCCAGAACCCGCGATACGCGTACAGCGCGTATTCATAATTATTGATGTTTTTATATAATCTCAGCGAGATTTCGTGGTCCCGAAACCACCTGTCGGGCTTATCAGTATGCACTATCGCGTCCTGCCCCGCCAGCCGGTCCAGATTTGAATTAAAGTAGCTCAGCCGCCTGCCGTCTATAAACCGGTCGCTGTCGAACTGCGGCGTATAAACAATATCGAGGTTCGCTATGTCGCTGAAAAAACTCACTTTCGCCGAGTCCGAAGGCGCCTTAAGATATTCTGTGTCCCTGCCGATGAAAAACGCCTCCCAGTCCTTAGGAAACATATCGTTTATGAAAATCAAATCTCCGGTTCCCCACGTCAGTATCTGCCTGCCGACCTTGAGGTCCATAAAATCACGCGGCATCGTGAAAAGATATGCCTCCCGCAAATCAAAATCTCCCTGCTCCTCGACGAGGTCGCCGATTATATCACCCTTGACCTTCAAATCCGCCCAGCCGACGCTCGGCGCCGTCTCAAGCTGGAGCCGCTGCTCCATAATCGACATATCTTTTTCATACGGGTCGTTTCTCGTTCGATACCCCGCCCGCACCTCGTAAAACCCGTGAATGTCAATGTCGGCAAGCAACCAGTTCGAATCCTCCGCCGCAAAAACCCGCAAAGATACAACAACGACCAGTAGAAACACCATCGCTCGAAAGCGAATCACTTCTTCGCCTCCTCAGGCGGTCTTCTCAGGTATCGTTCGGTAAATATGTCGCCAAGGCCAATATCGTACTTAACTTCGCTGAATTCCATCTCTGTCCTGCTTCCCGTCTTCAAATCAGAAACAACTGATTTCAAAACCGTCGGAAATCCCTGTATTGTCTCGATCTTCTGCGATTCGATTACGCGGTATAGCTTGTCCTGCTTGTCGTAAAATTCCATTTTCATCGGGACAAAATTTTCCCTGTCTATCGAAACATTGTAATAGCTGAACTCTACGCTGTCCGGCTCTTTGGGCACGTTCTTCACAACATAATATTTGTCGTTCGTCTCAACAAGCGTATGGGTATCCACGGCAAGATTTCGCCCCGACACGTCCTCGTACAGAAAATCCGACCCGACGAAACTCGTCCGTTTGTCGCTTGCCGCGATTCGTTTCACAAGGTCAAGCGCAGGCATATACAGCCATCTGTCGTCGTCCTTTGCGATGTCTGCGTATTTATGAACCATAAAAACCATTCCGCGGACGTCCGCTGGCTTTAGAAAGTAAACATAGTATTTCTGGTCGCCGCCGTCCTGAACGTCCTTTCGCAAAATAACGAACTCACGGTTTCTCGTCTGGCCTTTTTTGTCCGTGATGGTCATTGTCACATTCGCCTTGCCGTCGTCGCCCTGGTAATAAGCTACTATATTCGCCTTGTTGACTATAACGTCAACATCGCTGATCCGCTCCGGCGCATTGGCATCCTCAGCCATCGCAATCGCCGGCAAACATACATACACAATCACAAGAGCCGCCAACAATCTCATCTTACACCTCGCTTTCTTTTTCGCCCGTTCTTCTGCACGCTCGTCTGCGCGACATTATCCCGCAGAAAGCCGCCATTACAACTATCGCTACAATACTTATCCACGTAAGTTTACCAAGAGGCATTCTCCAGTTCTGATACAGGTTTATCGCAATCAAGATAGCCGTTGCCGCTGAAATGATTATGCAAAAACCGCAGTTACAACTCGCCGACACCGGCGCCGCCTCGCGCCTGAACAACGCCTTCTCCGCCAGTTTCATTATCGAGGGTAAAACCATCAGCGTCACCGCCCCCGACAACGCCATAATCGCGCACATAAATACCCCAACCGTCTTGTATGGCACTAACGGCGCCACCATAAGCGGCAAGAACCCGACAGCTATGACTATAACGTTTCTGCTTATCGCCCTTGCCGGCTCAGCAAACATCGGCCCTGAAATCGCCTGCCAGGACCCTGCCTGGGCGTAGCTAACCCTCGCACGCTCAAGAAAATGTATCGCAAAATCCACCGCCATTCCTAATGTCAGCGCGCTCAGCACCGCAACGGGCATATCGTAATCCTTGCCCGCCAGGCCTATCACCCCGTAAATGCCTACAATCGTAATTGTCAAAGGCAGCATACATACCAATCCCCATAATGGCGAACGGAACAATATCGCCATCATAATAAACACAATCAGGAAACTCCCCATAAACGACTGCAGCATCCCATAGACCATCTTGTCCTGCCAGACGGTGTTGATATATGTAAGACCAGCCCACCTGTGTTCCAGAGGAACAGGCGGTTTGTTCTCTGCGAAAAACTTGTTCACCTCCTCGACCACCCTTTCCATATCCTTGTTGTCCCCGCTGCGAAGCTGAAACCAGATATTTGCCTTGCTGTAATCGTATGTCGTCAAATGCCAGAGGTCGTCCGGGTTATGACTGCTCTGAAACTGCATAAGACATTGCGCGACGGCTGCCGACGTTTTAGGAATCACGTAATTTTCCGGCCTGCCGTCTATCAGCTCCTGATAAACCTTCTTCACCACGTCCACCACTGAATTGCTTTTGCCCACAAGCCCCGACTTCTGCAAATGTTCCTGCAGTTTCGATATGTATTCGAGCGCCGGCGGCTGCGTAAATATCCCGCTTTGCTCCTCTTCTTCCGACCCTTTCTCCGGCTTGCCGCCCATCGCTTCCGGGCTTTCTTCCAAAACCAGATACGCCATATAGGTCCCGCCGAAATGTTTGTTCAACTCAATATCGGCCTGTCTTATTGGATGCTGTTTTGCGAACCACTTCACGGGATTGTCATTTATCTGTATTTTCGTAATTCCATAAACAGCGACCCCCACGGAAATCACAACCGCCGCCAGTATCGGCTTGGCCGCCGTGTAAGTGAATCGCCCCGTCTTATTGAGCGTCCTAGTAAGCCAGTTCTGCTTTTCCGCGTGCACCGCCGCCCGGCCGAACCCCTCTAACGTCTTATCGCTTATAAACATTACATACGCCGGTACAAACGTTACAGTGAATACCCACGCTATCATAACTCCAACAGCCACAAATATCCCGAAAACCTGCACAGGAGGTATCGGCGTCAAGGCCAGCGACCCGAAACCCGCCGCCGTCGTCAGCGACGTGTAAAGCATCGGCGTAAACAAATTCCTCATAACCTCCCTGATTGTTTTGGCCCGGCCCTTCTCTCTCGTATATAGCTCGAAAAATTCCGAAAGTATGTGCACTGAATCCACAACCGAAATCGGCATAAGAAATATCGGTATCATTGAACTCATAATATGAACCGGAAAGCCGAA
>CAYLXJ010000223.1:0-4781 GCA_964387385.1 uncultured Pirellulales bacterium | reverse complement strand
ACTCTATCTTGCAATCACTCATAATATCACTCCTCTTGTGTTTAGCACTAAGCCCCTTCGTTCCTATCACAAGCTTAATCTCGGAGAACACTGTTGAAGGGCCTGCGGAATGTTTATAGATTAACAGTTTGTCCTAAAAAAACAATATATTTATCTTGTTGCTTCTTAAAAAAGAGGTAGGTTAATGATAAAATTTCCAACAAACAAATGCAGTGATATATACCATGATACATCCGTAACAAATATAACACAGTGAACTCGATGAAAGGCAATGGCTATGGAGGTAGTTTTTGTCCCTTATTGGGGACAGCACAATCCATATCAGGACGCACTCGGTAAATCATTGGAGTCGTTGGATATCAAGCTCAGAAAGGATAAATTTAATAGCATTTTCCGTGACATTATTTTCTGCCGTTATAAAGTTGATATCCTGCACCTACATTGGTTGCCGCCGTTTAAAAGAAATTCTAAAACAATCTTATTTTTGTTCAAACTGTGCATTTTACGCATAATTGGAATAAAGCTTGTTTGGACAGTTCACAACCTGCGCCCTCATGAATCAGTTTCGCTCAAAAGCGACTGGTTAATAGCAAAGTTCGTTACTGCCCTTGCAAATGCCATTATTGTGCACGGCAGTACGGCAAAAGAAGAGGTAGTTTCAGCTTTTAATTTGAAAAACAATAAAAAGATTTTTGTAATACCTCACGGAAATTTTATCGACCAGTATAAAAACACTGTCGACAGTACTTCGGCCAGAGCCCGGTTGAATATTGCCGACTCAAAGCTTGTCTTGTTGTTTCTGGGAAAAATAAGACCTTACAAAGGGGTATTACAGCTTATTGATGCCTTCAAAACTCTTAAGGCAGATGAATTGAATGTTGAGCTTATCATCGCCGGAAGTCCGTCGAATGATGACTTTTCAAATACCCTCAAGCTGAAAATCGCAGGCGTAAAAGGGATTCGATACAAACCTGGTTTTGTTCCGCAGAATGAAATTCAGCTATATATGAATGCCTGCGACGTGGCGGTTTTTCCATATCAGCAGATTCTTACCTCAGGTTCTGTTATACTTGCTATGTCTTTCGCTCGCGCCTGCGTTGCACCAAAACTCGGATGTATTCGGGATATCCTCGATGACAAAGGTGCTTTTTTGTATGACCCTCAGGAAAAAAATGCCCTGCTTAATGCACTTAAAGCCGCGTGCGCTAATCGAGAAAATCTCCAAAAAATGGGCCGGCATAATTGGCAAAAGGTTTTGTCCTGGACCTGGGATTACATCGCTGCCGAAACACTTAAGGTGTATCAGAAATGCCTGAATGAATAAATGAAAAAAAACTTAAAACCATCTTCTGCCTGATATCCTGATTATCTAATCTCCCTTTCTACTACTGCTCGTTCATCATCTCGTATAGCTTCGTAAGGGCCTCGTGATAAATCTGGCGTATTCGCTCGCGCGTCAGGTTCAGCGATTCTGCTATCTCCTTGAACGCCCTGGGGCTTTTTCCGTCGAGGCCGTAATGCTGTCGCAGAACTTCCGCCTCTCTCGGCGAGATTTTATCTAAAAGGCAGACGGCCTTTATCATTTCCTCGTCTTCGACAAGCTCGTCTTCGGGCCTGCCTGTCCCGTCGCCGATTACGGTTGTCTCCAGAATCTGGTCTTCATCGTTGGCGCCGGCCGGCTGATTGTCCTTCACTGAACCCAGCACGTTGACCGTCTCGTAAATAATCTTCGCTTTTTTGACAGGCATACGCATCACTTCCGCCATTTCCTCGACATCGGGCCTTCTGCCCAGTTTGTTCTCAAGCTCCGCCGCGATATGACGCCACTGGTTTATCAGGCCAATCATATAACCCGGTACGTGAACGGGCCGGACGTCCGACAGAAGCGCACTTTTGATGCTCTGCTTTATCCACCACGCCGCGTATGTGCTGAACCGCGTCCCCCGCTGCGGGTCAAAATAATCGACCGCCTTTATCAGTCCTAAATTGCCCTCCTCGATAAGGTCGCCTAACGTCATCTGCCCACGGGTGGAGTACTTCTTGGCAATATTTACCACCAGCCGCAAATTGCTGCGAACAAGCTGCTCGCGTGCTTCAGGGTCGTTCTGCTCCGTCACCCGCTTCGCGAGGTAATGCTCTTCCGCCGCGCTTAATAGCGGCGCCTCGTCGATTTCCTCAAGGTATTCTTTTATTGTAGCGTCAAATGACATAATTACCTCCTCGATTCATCCATAGGGCAGGGCTTGCCCCGCCGTTTCCTCATCCGCCTCCCTGTCCCCGAGTGTCTGCTTATTTGATTTACAGCAGGGGATCCATGTCTTCTGTCTTCTGTCTGCCACGGCGCAGCGCAGCGAAGCCGGGTCCTCTGTCCTCTGATTTCCCTATCGACTAATATCACCCTTCGCTTAATCTGAAACAAAAAGGGCCAGGCACCTTTTTACGCCTGACCCCTTGTTTTCGCTGATATTATAGGTTGTTAGGGTTAAACGTCGCTTGGACTCGCCTCATTCGGCTCATTCGACGCCGCCGGCTGTTCGGGAGTACCATCCTCAGTCGATTCCGTCCCGACGGTATCTGTGCTCTCAATCGGCTTAATATCCAGCGTCTGCTGCATCGACTCACCCGATGTCGCGCTCGTATCGCCGCCGACGTGCTCCTCCGCCGCCCACTGCGCCCTTCGCAAGCTCAATCCGATTTTACGCGCCTCGGTATCGACCTTCAAAATCTTGACCTCAAGCTCATCGCCGACCTTGACGACGTCCTGCGGCTTCTTGATTTTCTGGTCCGATAGTTCCGAAATATGCAGCAGTCCTTCCAGCTCCGGCTCAAGCTGCACAAACGCGCCGAAATTGGTCAATTTCGTTACCTTGCCCCTGACGATGTGGCCGGGGATATATTTCTCCGGAATCGCGTGCACCCACGGGTCCTCGCTCAATTGTTTCACGCCCAGCGATACCCGCTGCTTGTCCGGGTCGATATCGAGGACGACGCATTTGATTTTATCGCTCTTCTGCACGGCTTCGTTGGGATGGCTGAATTTCCTCGTCCAGCTCAGGTCCGAAATATGTATCATCCCGTCGATGCCTTCCTCGATTTCCACAAACGCCCCGTAATTGGTAACACCCCGCACGATGGCCGTAACAATCGTTCCCGGCGGGTATTTTTGCGCCGCAACCGACCACGGGTTTGTCTCGGTCTGCTTGAGCCCTAATGAAATTTCCTGTCTGTCTTTGTTGACATTGAGAACCACGACCTCCAGCTCATCGCCCAATGCGACCATTTCGCTCGGGTGATTCAGCCGCTTCGTCCAGCTCATCTCGCTTATATGAACAAGCCCCTCGATGCCGTCCTCGAGCCGCACAAACACGCCGTAATTCATAATATTTACGACCTTGCCCTTGACCCGCGACCCGACCGGATACCTGTTCTCAACGTTCTCCCACGGACTTGGCGTCTTCTGTTTGAGTCCCAGTGAAATCTTCTCAGTCGCCTTATCTACGCCTATGACCACGCACTCGATTTCCTCATCGAGCCGGACAACCTCCGACGGGTGATTTACGCGACCCCAGCTCAAATCCGATATATGCAGCAGGCCGTCCAGGCCGCCCAAATCCACGAACACGCCGAAATCGGCGATGTTCTTGACGATGCCTTTTCGAACCTGTCCCACTTCGATTTCCGAAAGTATTTTTTCCTTGCTTAACCGGCGTTCCTCCTCGATGAGTTTACGCCGCGATATGACGATATTCCGCCCTTCGACGTCTATCTTGAGGATTATGCACTCTACCTCTTTGCCGATGAACCTGCTGATGTCGCCGGGCCTCCTGATATCCACCTGTGATGCGGGCAAAAATACCGGCACCCCGATATCGACTAACAGGCCGCCCTTAATGCGCCTGACGACCTTGCCCTTCACCCTGTCGCCTTCCTTCTTTGTCGCGATGAGGTTTTCCCAGCCCCTGATTCTGTCCGCCTTGTGCTTCGACAGCAGTATCAATCCGCTTTCGGAATCGGTCTCTTCCAGAAGCACCTCGATATCCCTGCCCTCGGCCACCTCCGTCGGGTCGTCGAATTCGGCCGCATCGACTATCCCCTCGCTCTTTAGCCCGACCTCGACAATGACGTCGTTTCCGATTTGCGTTACAATCTTGCCCTTGAGAATGGTGCCCGGAAGATGTGAATCCACCTTTGTCGCCAGGGCCTCCTGAAAATACTCGTTCTCCTTCTCGCCGAACATCTCAGCTACCTGCTGGTCAACGATTTGCGTCGATAAACCCAGCTTGTTAATAATATTTCTGTCTGCCATAAAATTGTTTACCTTTGTGCGGCGTCTCGTTTTGTCGCCCGTCTGCGCCCCGCATTTACGCTCACGGACCTATTTACACGGTTAATAATCTACCAATCCGCATTTGCCCACGCAGCAAACGCTCAAAATTTCGTCTTTGACCACGATTAACGTTCAACGCAACCGAAATGAGTCGCGCAACCGCCTGCCTCGGCGTAGCCCTTTGGGCGAAGCCGGGCAACCGTATTACAATTCCTCGATGGCTTCGAGATGCTTAACGAAGTCGTCGATAATCCACTGCGGCGTGCTCGCGCCCGCCGTGACCCCGGCGGTGCGGCAGCCCAAAACTATCTTTTTATCAAATTCGTCCCAGTTTTGCAAATGATAAGTTTTACTATTATACTTTTTGCAAAGTTCGGCCAGCTTCTTGGTATTTGCGCTGTTCAGACCGCCCAAAACGAACATAATATCGACTTTTCGGCATAATTCAACCGCC
>CAYLXJ010000222.1:0-4821 GCA_964387385.1 uncultured Pirellulales bacterium | reverse complement strand
GAATCCATCTTAAATTCTTCCGTTTTCTGTCTTGACAATGGGTAGGGGTATACTTTATGTAATTTACCATCAAATTCCATTGTTCTTCGGTCAATTCTTCACGTTTTCTTCCGAGAGAAGCGACGTATTTTTCTGTGGCTTTTAACACTCTGGGAGTCGTCCGCATTATCATCATTTTTCATTCTACCGTTAAATAGGCACCCTTTTTCAAATAGTTTTGGACGTAATCCTTAACTGCGTCTTCGAGTGAGGTGATTTGTTTTTTGTAGCCGGCGGAGCGCAGTTTGGTTATGTCGGCCTCAGTGAAATACTGGTATTGATTTCGGACGGAATCGGGCATTTCGATATATTCGATATTGGGCGATTTATCCATCGAGCTAAACACCGCCTTTGCCAAATTGTTCCAGGTTCGTGCGACGCCTGCGCCGAGATTGTATATGCCGTTTACTTCCTTGTTATCCAAAAAGAAAAGCGTCATATCGACGGCGTCTTTGACGTAAAGAAAATCCCGTTTCTGCTCGCCGTCTTTGTAATCGGGCCTGTGGGATTTGAATAGGCGCACCTTGCCTGTCGCGTTGATTTGCTCGAAGGCCTTCAGGACGAAGCTTCGCATTTCGGCCTTATGATATTCGTTTGGGCCGAAGACGTTGAAATATTTTAATCCGACGATTTTATTGAGCAGCCCGTTTCTTTTCGCCCACAAATCAAAAATCTGTTTTGAGTAGCCATAAGGATTGAGGGGCTTTAGCGTTTCGATACTGTCTTCGTCATCGCTGAATCCCTGTGAGCCGTCGCCGTATGTGGCTGCGCTTGAGGCATAAATGAACCTGATATCTTCGTCGGCGGTCCACTGGGCAAGCTGTTTGGTATATTCGAAATTGTTCTCCATAAGAAACGAAACATCCGTTTCAGTGGTCGATGAGCAGGCGCCTAAATGAAAAACGCTATCGACTGTAAACGGAAGTGTGTCTTCAACGACCATTTCGAGGAATTCCTCTTTGTCGATGTAGTCGGCAAACCGAAGGTTGACCAGGTTTTTCCATCGCTGGTCGCTGCCCAATCGGTCAACTACCATAATATCGTCGATGCCGCATTTATTCAGTCCGGCTATTAAGGCCGAGCCGATAAACCCCGCCCCGCCCGTCACGATTATCATAATTCAATTTCCTTTCCAGTTAAACATTGCCTTAAAGCTTAAACTGCGGCTCGATTTCTGTCAATCCGCCGTTATGAATCTCTTGACGAATGTCTCTTTGCCGCTATACTTTCCAAAAAATGCGTCATACATTAAGGAGGCAACGAAAATGAAGATGTTGAAAAGAGGGCTGTTTGCAGCGATTTTAGCTGTCTGTATTTGCCCGCAAATTGCTCACGCTGAAATTGCGAACACACTGGAACTGCGAGGTCAAAAAGACCCCGCTCTTGCAGGTATCGACATTAATAACCTGACTATAAAGCTCGTTGGCGATGCCAACACTGTCGCTAACTCGCAGGCGTTAAGGGGTATCGAGGCCCTCGCGCAAAACAGAATCCGGAAGACCTGTTCGGGTATGTCTGTATCCTCATCAGGCCGAAAGCGAAAAAATTCCGATGGAAAGCCGGCTCTTCGCATTGATATCAGAATAGTTGACCTCGATAACGATAGTTCTGTTTGTTTTGTTCAAACGCGTCTTTGCCGCGATGTGCGTCTGCCAGACGATAACGTCTCGTCTTTTGAGGCGGTCGTTTGGGAAACGATGCCCTTTATTGAGACGTTCCGTCGCATCGAATTGCGTGAGGAACTTGAGAAAATTGTGGATATGCAGGCCAAAAACTTCGCGCACAGCTGCATAACGTCCAATTCTCAATTGCTTTCTGAAAATGACGCTCAGGATGAGCCGGAACAAACCGAGCAGGCACAATCCACTTTTGTCGCCTCTAAAAACAGCCAGGTTTTTCACAAGCCCGGCTGTCCGTTCGCACAGAAAATTGTCTCAAAGAACGTCGTCAGTTATGAAAGCAGAGACGCGGCAGTCGCCGCGGGCAAAAGGCCCTGCAAAAGCTGCAATCCTTAAATCGAATTCGCACGTTGATGGCTTTTCAAAATATTGTTGTCAAAAAGTTCAGACAAGCCGGCAGCGCTGCTGTTGAGGGGCTGGGACAACTTCTTTGGCCTGCCGTGTGCGCTAATTGCGGAAAACATTCCGCCGACGCGGGCAAGGGTCTGTGCTCCGAATGTTGGAAAGGACTTGCCTCGGTATGTACGCCCGATTACTGCAGACGCTGCGGCAGAGATGTAAGCCCATACGCGGTTTTCGGCGATACTTGCCCAAACTGCCTAAATGATGAGGTTAACTTTGACGGTATTGCCCGCGCAGGTATTTACTCAAGCCCTTTGCGGGATATCGTTCTGGCTTTTAAAAACGATAAGACCGAGCTTAAATCGGTGATGACTTGGCTGGCCGATTCCGCCTTTCAGGCGTGCGGTTTTACAAACGATATTGACTTGTTTGTTCCCGTTCCCCTTCACTGGTTCAGGCGTTTAATTCGCGGCTATAACCAGTCATATCTGCTTGCTCAAGGATTAAAACATCCTTCAGCGAAAATCAGCACAGACCTCGTCAGGATTCGCTATACAAAAGCTCAGCCGAGTATGCAAACTCCTGCCGCGCGAGCGAAAAACGTCGCAGGTGCATTTGCCGTTCGTTTGGGCCATCAATTTGAAGACAAAAGAGTTTGCCTTGTCGATGATATTAAAACAACCGGCGCTACGCTTAACGAATGTGCTAAAACATTAAAAGAAGCGGGCGCATCGAAGGTCTTTGCCCTCGTTTTGGCAGTAGCCGGACAGCACACGGTTTGAAAATAATGGAATAAAATTATTACGGTCCTGTTTCACAGCCGCCCCAGGTCTGTAAAGACCAGTTCGAGCAGCTGCTGCCGCTGTACTAGCGAACTTCTATATAAATGTATCTGCTGTCGTCGCCGCCTGTATCGTCCCAGGCATAATCCACCGTTTCCATCTGACCGGCGCCGTTAGTTGAAGAATCCACCAGCACTCCGCAGGACGAATACAGGTACAGGTCATAGTCGATATTAGCAGGCACCTGCAATTTCGCCCAGAAGTGCAGGTCGGTTGTGCAGGATTCGCACTCCTGGACATATACCCTGTACCATTTTTCTCCCCTTGTAGCGGCTGTTGGACCAAAGTCGCAGTTGTCCAACGTGCAGAAAGTGCCGGTTCGATGGTCTCCGCAGACACTGCCAAGAGTAGTAGCGGCTGCACAGCTACCGCCTCCGTCGTCGAGATAGGCCTCGCAGCCGTTAGCGGTATTGCCGTCACAGTTGGCGTAGCCGGTTTCACATCCGATTATATAGCAATCTCCCCCGGAGCAGCCCTCGATGGCGTGTGGAATGTTGCAGACGTAGCCGCAGGAACCGCAATGACTGGGATTTGTCAGGATATTTGTCTCACAGCCGTTGGCAGTATTGCTGTCACAGTTGCCCCAGCCAGCGTCGCAGCCGGCCACTATACAGTTGCTGTCCTGACAGCCGACTGTGCCGTGCGGTATGGCCGGGCAGACGTAGTCGCAGTCGCCGCAGTTGTTGATGTCGCTTGAGATATTGGTTTCGCAGCCGTTGGCGCTGTTGGCATCGCAATCCTCGAAACCGGCAGGACAGGGAGCGGCGCCTACGAGCCAGTCCCTTGCAAGAACAGCCATATCCGAAAAGTTCACAAAACAGTCGCCATCAAGGTCGGCCTGAGGACAATACTCCTCGCTCATAAGCGGCATAAAATCGTCAGCAAAACAGATGCTCACGGAGATTGTAAATAAAAACGCAAACGCAGACGTTCCCAATATTGTGGTCTTAATTCCTCTCAACATAGTTTTTCCTCCTAACTTATTTTCAATAAAACCTTAAATCCTCAACAGTTTTATTATAACAACGCAAGATTATGATTTGCAAGCAAAAAAATGCTAAATTTTTACGTATAAGCAGCTTATTTGAGAGAAAAAGCGTTATTTCTGGCAATAATCGATGAGTCGTGCGATTTCGCTGCGCAGGTCTTTACGGGGGACAATCATATCGATAAAGCCGTGCTGAAGCATAAATTCCGCGGTCTGAAAACCATCGGGCAGTTCGACCTTGATTGTCTCAGCGATGGTTCGCGGACCTGCGAATCCGATAAGCGCCCTCGGTTCTGCGATAAGGCAGTCCCCTAACATTGCGAAACTTGCCGTAACTCCGCCCGTCGTGGGGTCTGTGAGAACTGACAAAAATAATCCTCCCGCTTTGTCAAATTTGGCAAGCGCCGCGCTTGTCTTGGCCATTTGCCCCAGCGACACGACGCCTTCGTGCATCCTTGCTCCGCCCGATGAACATACGGCCACGAGAGGAAGCTTGCCTTCTATAGCTTTATCCACCGCTACACAAAGTTTTTCGCCAACCACATAACCCATCGAGCCCATCAGGAAATTCGGCTCCATTACCGCCAGCATCACTGGACGTCCCTTGATAAATGCCTTGCCGATTCGCATCGCCTCTTTGACACCGCTTTTCTGCTCATCTGCCTGCAATCGCTGGCGATATGTCGTGCCCCTGAAATTAAAATCAAGCGGGTCGTTGCTTGTAAGCTCGGTCAGTATTTCCTCGAACGACCCCTCGTCGGCCAGATACTGTATGCGTGTAGCAGCGTTTATGCGGAAATGATAATCGCACTCCGGGCAGACGTTGAGGTTCTTCTCGACCTCTTTTTTATAGAGGATATGCTCGCAGGCCGAACATCTCGTCCATAGCCCGTCGGGTATCTCTTTTCGCTTTCGCTGCGAAAAGTTGTTC
>CAYLXJ010000221.1:0-4839 GCA_964387385.1 uncultured Pirellulales bacterium | reverse complement strand
GACGTATATAAACGATTACGCGAATTGAATCCATCGCCGTATATGTTTTATCTAAACACCCCCAACACT
Source organism: uncultured Pirellulales bacterium (assembly GCA_964387385.1). GTDB lineage: Bacteria > Planctomycetota > Phycisphaerae > Sedimentisphaerales > Anaerobacaceae > Fen-1362. Next base: position 4,770 of record CAYLXJ010000221.1, on the reverse strand, counting down.
GTCCTTCTCGGCTCAAGCCCGGAACTGAACCTGCGTGTAAGCGGAACCGAAAATCGCTCAGTAGAAATAAGACCCATCGCCGGCACAAAACCGAGAGGAAGGACCGAAGGCAAAATCGACCCCGATATCGATTTCAGATATGAGGCCGAACTGAAAATCGACCGCAAAGAGCTGGCCGAGCATATGATGCTCGTTGATTTGGCCAGAAACGATATCGCACGAGTGGCCGAACCCGGCAGCAGAGTCGTAACTGAACTATTGACCGTTGAAAAATACGAATCGGTCCAGCATCTTGTAAGCAACGTAAAAGGAACGCTGGCCGATAATCTCGACGCATTAAGCGCGTATCTGGCAACGATGAATATGGGAACCCTCACTGGTGCGCCCAAAATTGAGGCGATGAAAATTATCAGACAGCTCGAAAAAACAAAACGCGGGTATTATGGCGGCGCGGTAATGTACCTCACCGTTGACGGTCAGTTCGATAGCTGCATCACAATCAGGTCCTTACAGATTAAAGACCACAAAGCGTATATCCGCGTCGGTGCAGGTATCGTCCATGACAGTGTCCCGAAAACCGAATTCGAGGAAACAGAGCACAAGGCCGGCTCCTGTCTGCGGGCCTTAACAAAAAAATAAGCGAGGTATAAAATTATGACTGACAAATTGAGAAAAGTCCTGTTCATCGACAATTTCGATTCGTTCACGTATAACCTCGTCGATGACTTTTGCAAACGCGATTGTGAGGCGAAGGTTTACCGCGCTGACACATCAATCGAAGACCTCAAAAAAGTTGCTAAGGACTACAGGCCGGACTTGTTAGTGATTTCACCTGGTCCGGGAACACCCGCCACGGCCGGCGTCTCGCTTGCGGCGATTGATTACTTCAAAGACAAACTCTCCATATTCGGCGTATGTCTCGGCCATCAGGCAATCGTCGAATACTTCGGCGGAAAAATCGGTCACGCCCCCAAGCCCGTCCACGGCAAACCCTCAAGGGTAACCCATAACGGCAAGGACCTCTTCGCAGGCGTCGAAAATCCCCTGCAGGCAGGCCGTTACCACAGCTTATGCGCACTTAACCTGCCTGATTGTCTGGAAGTCACCGCAGAATTTGAGGGCGTCAATATGGGTATCCGCCACAAACATCTGCCGATTTTCGGCGTCCAGTTTCACCCCGAAAGCATCCTCACTCCCGCAGGCGGTAAAATTATCGAAAACATCTTAAACATCGCCGCCGGACACCGAAAATAAAGGAATCGATTATGACCACGATAACTGAATACATCGAACTGCTGCTGAAGGGCGAAAACCTCACGTTCGAGCAGGCTGGCTCGCTTCTCGATATTATTTTCGAAGGCCAGGTCGCCGAGCCGCAAATCGCCGCATTCCTGACCGCGATGCGATGCAAGCCCGTTACAGCCCCCGAGCTTGCCGGTCTTGCCAAATCCCTCCGCAGCCACGCTGTCAAGGTCGATGCCGGAACCGATAATCTCGTCGATACCTGCGGAACCGGAGGGGCCGCCGTAAAAACGTTCAATATCTCGACCGCCGCCGCACTCGTCGCCGCCGGAGCGAGTGTCCACATCGCCAAACATGGTAATCGCGGCATAACCAGTAAATGTGGCTCAGCGGACGTCCTTGCCGAACTCGGCGTAAATATCGAAGCCGGCCCCGATATCGTCGCACACTGCATAAAAGAAGCCGGCATCGGTTTTATGTTTGCGCCAAAATATCACCCCGCGATGAAATACGTCCAGCCGGTAAGAAAATCCCTCGGCTTCCGCACGGTCTTCAATTTCCTCGGGCCTCTTGCTAATCCTGCCGGCGCAACTGCTCAGGTTATGGGCGTCGCCGATGAAACGCTTATGCCTGTCGTCGCTGAAGCCCTGAACCTGCTCGGCGTCCGCCGGGCAATGGTTGTCCACAGCGCAGGTCTCGACGAAATCAGCACTATGGGACCTACAAAAATTACAGAGCTTAATGCGGGAAAAGTGACTAAACGAACGCTAAAACCCGCAGATTTAGGTTTTAAATTAACGACGCTCGACTCATTGGCAGGCTGCGACGCCAAAACCAACGCCGATTTCGTCAAAAATATATTAAACGGAAAAGACAAAGGCCCCCGAAAAGATATTGTTGTCCTTAACGCCGCCGCGGCGATAATAGTAGCTGGACTCAGTGATGATTTTGCTGCTGCGCTTAATATTGCCGGCAAGTCAATAGAAACAGGCGCTGCCATGAATCGGCTCGAAAAACTGATAAAAATATCGTCCGCCTGAAGAAAGATAATACTATGACATTAAGAATGCTCGCCGTCAAAGTGAAGATCTGCGGCTTAACCAATTACGAGGACGCCATTGCCGCTGCCGAAATGGGCGCCGATATGCTCGGATTTAATTTTTACACCAAAAGCCCTCGCTATATCACGCCCGACGAGGCCGCCAAAATCATCGCCCGCCTGCCCGCATTCGTTGACCTCGTGGGCCTTTTCGTCAATGATTCCTTCGAACGAATCGTGCAGGTCATCGAGCAGTGCAATCTCGACTGGATTCAGCTTCACGGCGACGAAACGCCCGAATTCTTCCAGCAGTTCCGCTCCTTCAACATCCGGACAATGAAGGCGCTGCGCGTCAAGGATAAAGACGACATTAAACACGCCGAGGAATATTTCACAGACGCCATTCTGCTCGATGCCTTCGACCCTGGAAAATACGGCGGCACCGGCCTGTCTTTCGACTGGAACATCATCGGCAACGTCACCAAACGCGTCTTTCTTGCAGGCGGCATCAACGCTGAAAACGTAAAAAAAGCCCTCAGCTTGGGCATCTACGGCATCGACGTCTGCTCCGCCATAGAATCAAAACCCGGAAAAAAAGACCACGCTAAAATGAGAAAACTTTTCGATATGATTAAGGATTTGAGAGGTTAAACCTGAATTATGAAACATAAAGGAAGATTCGGTGATTTCGGCGGCTTCTACGTGCCTGAGGTCTTGATACCCGCTCTCGAAGAGCTTGAGGCGGCGTTCTACCGCTTTTATAAAGACAAGCGTTTCGTCAATGAATTGGCAAACCTTCTGGCTGACTACGCGGGCAGACCCACGCCCCTCTACTACGCCAAACGCTTCAGCGAATACGTCGGCTTTAAGGTCTATATCAAGCGCGAAGATTTGCTTCACGGCGGCGCGCACAAGGTCAACAACACACTCGGCCAGGGACTCCTCGCAAAGTATATGGGCAAAACTAAACTTATAGCCGAGACCGGCGCGGGCCAGCACGGCCTCGCTACCGCGATGATTGGCGCACTATTCGGTATGGAAACCAAAATCTTTATGGGCGTTACCGATATCGAACGCCAGAGCGTCAACGTCCACAAAATGAAACTATGCGGCGCACAGGTCATACCCGTCGAGGGCGGCACAGGCACCCTCAAAGACGCGATAAACGACGCCCTGCGATACTGGACCGCAAACGTAACCGATACGTTCTACCTCTTCGGTTCCGCCTGCGGCCCGCACCCCTACCCGACAATCGTAAAACACTTCCAGAGCTGCATCGGCAAAGAGGCACGCAAGCAATGCCTCGTTAAACTTGGTCGATTGCCCGACATGGTCGTCGCCTGCGTAGGCGGCGGCAGCAACGCCATCGGTATGTTCGCCGGCTTTGTTAACGACAAAAAAATCCGCCGCGTCGGCGTCGAGGCCGCGGGCAGAGGACTATCTTCCGGCAAACACGCCGCCTCACTCTCCGCCGGCAAAGTCGGCATCCTGCACGGTGCAAAGGCCTACCTCCTCCAGAACAATGAAGGCCAGGTCAATGAAACAGAAAGCGTCAGCGCAGGCCTCGACTACCCCGCCGTAGGTCCTGAACATTGTATGTTAAAAGATACAGGTCGCGCAGAATACGTCGGTGCCGAAGATGAGAGCGTCCTCGACGCCTTCGAACTGTTCTGCAAAACCGAAGGAATCCTGCCCGCTCTCGAAAGCACTCACGCCCTCGCCTACCTCGTCAGCCAAAAAGGAAAACTGCCCGCCAAAACAATCGCTGTTGTGAACCTCTCCGGCAGAGGCGATAAAGACGTTGGCATCGTTGAAAAATTCAGGCCTGTAAAGGATTAACTAATGAAAACTTATAAAGAAGTTTTTGCTAAATTAAATCGCGCCGCCGTCATTCCATTTTTCGTAATCGGCGACCCTGACTATAAAACTTCCCTGTCGATTGTCAAAACCGCCATCGACGCCGGCGCAGACATCCTCGAACTCGGCATTCCCTTCTCGGACCCCATAGCCGACGGCCCCACGATTCAAAAGGCCGACATCCGCTCGCTTCAAAGCGGTCTGACCGTCAAGAAAGCCCTCAAATTCATCAGCGAGATAAAAAAATACAAGGACGTCCCCATCGGCCTGTTGATGTATTACAACCTCATATATCAATACGGCACCGGGAAATTCTTCCGCGACTCTCACGCTGCAGGCGTCAACAGCGTTCTCGTCGCCGATTTAAGTATCGACGATGCCGGTGAAATCGTCGGCCCCGCTAAAAAAGCCGGTCTTGACACCGTTTTTATGGTAACCCCTAATACCGACAGAAAGCGTATGAAAGATATTGCACAAAAAACCACCGGCTTCGTTTACGCCGTCTCGCTCTTGGGCGTCACGGGAACCAGAGAAAAACTTTCCTCCTCGGTAAAAGGCCTCATCCGCAGTATTAAAGGCCAGACCCGCGTCCCCGTATGCGTCGGCTTCGGCATAGGCACGCCCAACCACGC
>CAYLXJ010000220.1:0-4877 GCA_964387385.1 uncultured Pirellulales bacterium | reverse complement strand
GTTCGGCGTCCCAGTATCGAAAAATACCGGCTGGAAATTTTCGCCAGGGATGCATCGGCAGGACATATGCTGTGATTCCCTGGTCCCGCAGTTTATTAACAAACTGTCCGTCGCTTCGGCTTATTACGACAGGTTCATAACCTTCTTGGAGATTGGTTAGAAGATAATAAAGCTGTTTCTGGCTTCCTCCTGTAAAACCGCCGCGTGTTAAATAAAGGATGCTTTTCATTCATCAGACCTGCACAAGTTCCATCCAGCTTCAGAAAGTCGTTTTCTCACTGTAAATGTCAAAAGATTATACCATTTTATCCGGAAAACGCAATGGCTGTAAGTGTAGAAATCAGGGTATTGCTGTGGAAACCGGTCGCGAATCATTTCTCGAGGGCGATTAAGTCCTCGTATGATTCGCGTTTACGGATGATTTCAAATTTTTTGCCGTCAACGAGGACTTCCGCTGCCCGGCCTCGGGCGTTATAGTTGCTTGCCATAGTAAAGCCGTAAGCGCCCGCGGTGAATACGGCAACGAGGTCGCCGCGTTTGACGGGGGGCAATGCCCTTTCTTTTGCGAAAAAATCGGCGCTTTCGCAAATCGGGCCTGCGACGTCAACAAACTCAAGCTCTTTTATATCGAGCTTTTCAGTCCTCTTTATGAAAGAGAATTTTTCATCAACCGCCGCCGGCCAGATAAAATGAAACGCGTTGTAAAGCGGCGGCCGAATCAGGTCGTTCATACCGGCATCGACAATGACAAATTTTTTGCTCCCGCCCGTCTTGCAGTAAAGCACTCTCGTCAGCAGTATTCCTGCGTTGGCCGCGATACTGGCGCCGGGTTCGAGAATTAGTTTGAGACCTTTGCCTTTAAGAAGCGGTACAATCGCCCTTGCGTAGTCCTCTGCAGCAGGGGATTGAGCTGTAACATAATCAGCGCCGTATCCGCCGCCCGTATCAATCGCCTCAATTGTAAACCCCATGCCTCGGAGCTTGTCCACCAGCGCAAGTGATTTATTCAGTGCCTCGACGTATGGCCCGACTGTATGGCCCGCTGAGCCGAGGTGAATGTGCAAAGCGCACAATTTGACGGTCTTATTTTTGCCGAACTGCTCGAAAACCTTTTGTGCACGTTCGATATCAACCCCGAATTTTGTCTCCTTTACGCCTGTGGTTGTATAAGTATGAGTTCTTGGGTCAACGTCGGGATTTATACGCAGTGCCGCTTTCGGGTTTTTTCCGCGCTGTTTTGAAAGCAGAATAAGATTTTCCAGCTCGGCTTCGGATTCGATATTGAAATAGCCGATACCTGTATCGAGGGCCTCGATGATTTCCTTGTCTGTTTTACCAACGCCTGCGTAAACGATTTTAGCAGGGTCGGCTCCTGCTTTCAGAGCGCGGTAAAGCTCGCCGCCGCTTACAATGTCAAAACCATACCCGGATTCGGCCATAATTTTGAGAATGTTGATATTACCGCAGGCCTTGATTGAAAAGCAGACCGTTGTCTCGATATCGCTGTAGGCCTGGCGGACTTTCTGCAGGTGTTCGAGAAACGTGGCTTTGCTGTAAATATACACGGGCGTCCCCGCCTTTTCGGCTATCATCTCAACCGGCACGTCCTCGGCAAACAGCTTTCCCTTTTTGTAATTAAAATAGTCCATATCGGACAATAGTATAAGGCAGGACGCGATTATTGCAAGCCGAAGTGAAGCGGGTATGCGCTGCTGCGCAAATAAAAATGGAAGGTCCCGCGGCAGCAATAATGGAACCTTCCATTCTCAGCATAACTTTTTATTCTGAAGTTTACGCTTGGTGAGTTATGCTATTTTCTCTTTTTTTTCTTTTTTGCTGCTTTCTTCTTCTTTGCCATTTTATGTTACCTCCATATATGGCACAACAAATAGGTTTAACTAATTGTGAAAGAGACGCATATTGAGTTGTCAAAGAAGCCCATAAGTGTAGTTATAATTTGTATCGTCCAAATTGCAACGATTACTTCATAAAAATTTTTACCTGTCCGGTTTTACAGAGACAGTTGTATTGTTTATGATGATACACGATGACTGAAAAAAAGATAGCTTTATTCGGCGGAACGTTCGACCCGATTCATCTCGGGCATACCGCAGTCGCGGCTGCTGCCGGTCAGTTTATAGGCGCAGTTAAAGTCATATTTGTTCCGGCAAAACGCTCGCCGCTGAAGGCATTTTTTCCTGAAGCCAGTGACGAAGACCGTCTGGAAATGATGAAGCTGGCGATTGCCGGAAACACCGGCTTTGAGTTAAACGATTATGAACTGAAAAAAACAGCACCCAGTTACACGCTCGAAACCGTCAGATTTTTCCGTAATAAGCTGAGCGACAAATCAGAGATTTATTGGCTCGCAGGCGCTGACAGCGTCGAGGATTTGGCCAACTGGTACGGGGCTGCGGAATTGATTGACGAATGTAATCTCTCGGTTATGTACAGGGCCGGTTTAAAGCCGCCTGATTTTTCAAAGTTTGAGTCGCTCTGGGGCAGGCATAGAGTCGAAAAATTACAGCAAAACGTCATCAAAACTCCCCTAATTGACATAAGTCCCACGGAGATTCGCAAGCGATTATCGGCTGGGAGGGACGTCAGCGGGATGGTCAATCCGAGGGTATTGCAATATATCCAGGAGCACGGTTTGTACGGCGTATCAAAGGATTGATTGGTTTTATTTTGCGCGGCTCGAAGTCAGCTCGACAAGCCAGTCGCACCATTGCTGCAAACCCTCGCCCGTCCGGGCCGACAGGAGGAAAATCTTCGCTTCCTTATTAAGTTTCAAGATTTCGGCCTTGACCATTTCGATGTCGAAATCGGTCGCGCCTAATAAGTCGATTTTATTAATCAACACGACTGCTGCCCGGCTGAAAATCGCGGGGTATTTTGCGGGCTTGTCGTCGCCTTCTGCGACCGAAAGCACGGCGATTTTTTCACTCTCGCCGAGGTCGAGAGCCGACGGGCAGACGAGGTTGCCCACGTTTTCAATGATGAGCAAGTCAAGTTCGTCGATTGGCAGGTTATGAATCGCTGAGCTGATTTGGGCCGCCGACAAATGGCAGGCCCCTTCGGTATTGATTTGCACGGCAGGCGCTCCCGCCGCTTTTATCCTCTGTGCGTCGATATCGGTCTGGATGTCGCCCTCGATAACGCCGATTCTTAACCTGCCCTTTAACGCCGCGATAGTTTTTGCCAGTATAGTCGTTTTGCCTGAGCCTGGGGACGATATGAAGTTGAGGCAGGGGATTTTTCGCTTGTTGAGAAACTCGCGGTTTTGTCTGGCGAATTCCTCGTTGGCGACAAGGATTTTCTTTTCTACAATTACTTTTCTCATATTATTCTTCGAATTCGATTTCCTCGAGCATAAGCGGCGCATCGGGCAACAGCTCAAAATCCTCGCATCGGCAATTGAGGCAAACCGGCTTGTGCAGGTCTAATACGTAAATGCCGGCGCAATTTTTACATTTTGCCTGTATCGGCTTTTGTTCGATATCCAGTTTTAGTCCCTCACAATCTGTGTCCTTGCTTATTGCCTCGAAAGCGAAACTAAGCGCCTCGTTATTTATGCCGCTAAACGCCCCGCAGGTAATTTTGGCCGACACGGGTTTGGCATTTTGTTTTTTCACCTCGGCCGATATTACCTCGAACAGGGATTGCGCGATGGTCGCCTCGTGCATTTAGCAAATCCTCGGTAATTCCCGTCCGTAAGGCATCTGGACGATTCTCGAACCGCCTATTTTGGTGGTCATTTCAACTATGGGGACGTCCCGTGTAGTGGTTATTTCGCCTATGATTGCGGCCTGTTTTCCCAACGGGTGTTTTTTGCACAGGCCAGAGCATTTTTCCGCAGTATCCGGCGAGACGACAGCGACAAATTTCCCCTCATTTGCAATATTAAGCGCGTCCAGCCCCAGCATATCCGCCGCTGCCCGCACAGTCGGGTCTATCGGGATGGCCGGCTCGTTTATGCGGATACTAAGCGATGTTTGTTTTGTAATTTCGTTAAGCGTTGCGGCAAGACCGCCCCTCGTTGGGTCACGCATAAATTTAACGCCTTTTACTTCAGTCAGCAGCTTGCAGGTCAAGTCAGCAAGTGGCGCGCAGTCGCTTTTGAGTTTCGATTTGAAGCCGATGTCCTCACGATGCGACATAATTGTCATTCCGTGGTCGCCTATCGTGCCGCTTATGATAATTTTGTCGCCGGCGGCGATTTTACTGAAACTCAAATCGACGCCGTCGAGCCGGATACCAATACCCGCGGTATTTATAAAAATCTGGTCAGCAGCTCCGGCCTCGACTGTTTTAGTGTCGCCAGACACTATTTGAACATTGTTTTGTGATGCGGTTTCGGCAACGCTGTCCAAAATTTTTCCCAGCAGGTCAAACGCGAAGCCCTCCTCAATAATCAGCGCCAGCGTCATAGCGACAGGCCTTGCGCCCGAAACAGCCAGGTCGTTTATCGTTCCGCATACAGCAAGCTTGCCGATGTCGCCCCCGTTAAAAAATAAGGGTTTCACGACGTAGCTGTCAGTTGTGAAGCATACAGATTTGGAATCAAGATTGAGTTTTGCTGAATCGCCCAATTCCGCCAGGGCATTATTGCTGAATCGGGGCAGAAATAGTTTGCGGATAAGTTGGTCGCTAAGTTGACCCCCTCCGCCATGCGCCAGCAGGATTTTGTCTTGCCCGGGTTGGTTCATTGGCTCCGTTTTTCCTTCCGCCCGTATTTATACCACGCAGCGCAGGCCCCTTCGGAACTGACCATACAAGGCCCGACTGGCGTTTGCGGCGTGCATACCTGGCTGAACAGCGCGCATTGAGGCGGCTCTATCAGGCCGCACAGCACCTCTCCGCATCGACAGCCGGTC
>CAYLXJ010000219.1:0-4908 GCA_964387385.1 uncultured Pirellulales bacterium | reverse complement strand
CATGTGCTGTTTGTATTGGGAAATTCAGGTGCCCATACCTCCTGACCGTTGACAATGACCCTGTTCGTTTTTGGGCCCCATGTGGCCGGTATCAGGTATCTGATTGTAAGCGGAAAACTGCCTGCGCGACTGGATTTGACGGTGAAATTAATTCCAGTTCCTTCGCTGCTGTTAAAATATCTTGAACCGGTTCCTGAATAACCGGGGAAGTTTGTGCTGATAGTGGGGCCGTCACTTGCGGCGTTTTCGGCTTCATATCGAATAACTCTCGGCGGGGGAGGGACGCCAACGGTTATATTTACATCCTGAGAATCGCTGCGCAAGCCGTTGTTGTCAGTGGCTGCGGCGTTCAGAACATATTGCCCTTCGGGCACATTAGTCCAGATAAAGCTGTAAGGCGAACTCGTATCCTCGCCGAGCTTGACGCCATTTTTATAAAATTCGACTTTTGTAACAGAACCGCCGGTGTCAGATGCGCTTGCGGAAATTGTAATATCTTGGCTTTCATCGAATTCCGCACCTTCTGCCGGCTGCGTGATTGATACGACGGGAGCTCCGCCCGCCACGGGATAGTGTTTCCAGTCAATCAGCTCATCGAGGGTGATAATGTCCGGGTCGTTATAGACGGTATTAAGAAAGGTTTGATTCACGTCGCGAATAAAACTTCCCGCCCAGACGGAAAACCAGCTCCACCAGACCTTGTCCTGTCTGATTTTATCGGGATTAGGCAGGATTCCGCATTCGGATAGCGTAACAAGCTTGACGCCCTCGTGCCGGCTCTGGGTATCCAGCCAGAAGCCGACCATACTCGTATTCGGGTCACTGGGGTAAATATCCATCGATACAATATCGACGTAATTATCTCCCGGATACCAGGCCGCGTCGCCTACGGTATAAACCCAAATCAGGTTATGCAGGCCGTGGTAATTGACGTAGCGGTCATACATAAGCCGCCATAATTCGATAAAAGGCCCCGCACCCTTCGCGCCCCACCAAAACCATCCGCCCGATGCCTCGTGAAGAGGCCGCCAAAGCACCGGCAGATTCGCGTCCTGAAACTTGGCCAGCTCCGCGGCAATCGCATCAAGGTCTCGAATCAAAAGCTGGTATCTCTCACCATCAGGGTCGGCAAGAACCGCCTCAATATCAAAAGTGGTGGCAAAGGTATAAAATCCTCGCCACCATTCAGCATTCGGCTCGTCAATCAAATCGGTAGGCGCATTCCAGTGCCAGCTCAAGCTGACCATTCCTCCTCCTGCATCGGCCCAGTCAATCCAGCTTTCGACCAGGCCCGTAGGATTAGCGCCGTGCTCGATGCGCGACGGCGAGTAATCCATTAAATCAAATACGCCTATAGCGGGTTTTTTCCCGGTCACGGAGTAAATGTAATCTATATCAGCCATATCCTGCTGGCCGGAAAGGACTTGCATACCGTAGTAGTCAACAAGAAATGACATAAGGGATTTTGCCTCGCTTGCGGCGTTCGGGTCGGTATGTGTTTTCGGCGGCCGCACAAGACCTGAAGAGGAATTTACACACGCTGCAAATGCAGCGAATAAAACAATCGTCTTGTAAAAGTTTCTCTTCTGCCTCATTAATCTGCTCTGTGATTTTTTTACCAGTTCTGTGAACATCCGGGGTCTGCCGGGTTGTTGCATTCCAGCCACTGCATCGCGAAATCACTGAAGTCGAAAAAGTCAACGATGCCGTCAACAGGCACAAAATCAGCTCCGTGACAATTATCAGGCCCGGTGCAGTCGGTATTCAGCCAGTAATCGACAAACGTGTCGAGGTCGTCATAATCGACGTAGCAGTCGCCTGGCCCGTTTAAGTCGGCAGCAAGACGATACCCCGCTGCCAGGACTTCCCCGCAGTTCGTATAAACAGGTATTCTTGCCGCCTGAATCACGAATCCAATAAGCACTTTCCGTGTGGCGGTATTTGTTATGCTCGGCGTTTCAGGCACGCCTATTGCATTTTTATAGCCATCGACGCCCTCGGAAGAAGGCATCGCGTATTCGTTAACTTCGATGAAATTGTTGTTTAATGTAAAATCGCCCGTACTGCTGGCGGCAGCGGCTAAGATTGCCAAATCACCTAAATTTGCGGAAAGGGCAGAAGTTGTTATCGTGCTAAACGTTGTTCCAGATGCGCTATCTTTTGCCCCGACGGGAGTAACCTGATTCACGTCCCTGAGAAAAACGCTGGAATACGAGACGTCGTCGGGACTGCCGGTCCAGTTTGGATAAAAGGCGCCGCTGCCGTCTGCGGCTGTGATATTTGCGTCATCGAGGATATATGCCGCGGCATAAACCCCGTTGGAAGGGCCTGCCAGATACAGGTCGATGACTTTAGTCATTGTTCGCCCGCCGTAAGTTACAGAATTCAAAGATACGCCGCTGATAATGTATTCAGCGTGCACAAAGAAAAGCAAAGCACGATTCTCGCCCGGTTCCTTTGCGTGGGTCGTGCCTGAAATCCACGAGCCGATTATGTCAACATCTATGAACGGCTGGGGCGTGGCTGAGGCCTCGGCAGAGCCGGCAGATTCATTCGAAAACATATCTTCTGCCGTAACGATGTAATAATACGTTATCCCATTGGTGACCGTTTCGTCTCTGTAATCGGAACTGGTCAATAGAGAGCTGTTTAATTGAACGTAGCCGCTGCCTGAAGCCGTTGACCTATAGACGTTGTAGCCGGCCAAATCGGCTTCGCCGTTATCGTTCCAGTTTAGAGTAACCGTCTCGTTGCCGAGAATGGCCGTAAGACCTGTAGGTGCCGCCGGAGGGGTTGTGTCCGCAGGCGCGGCTGACGCCTGGTTTGAGTTGCCCGATTCATTTAAGGAAGTATCTACTGCTCTTACGACGTAATAATAAGTAACATAGCCGTCAACGTCGTTATCGACGTAATCCGAGTTTGTAACAAGCGGGCCGTTTATTTTTACGTAGCCGCTGCCAGGCGTAAGCGACCGATAAACATTATAGCCGGCAAGGTCGCCTTCGCTATTGTCGTTCCAGTTGAGCGTAACCATTAATTCACCGCCGGTTGCGGAAAGTCCGGTAGGCACCGCGGGAGGAGTTGTATCTGCATTGACGCAGGCGATAGTAGTAATAGTGTTTGCCGGCAAAGTTATGGGATTGGCCGGATTGTAAGTGCCTATGAGAACGCAGTTTTGCGTTGAGCTTGACCGATAAACGCTGGCGTCTGTAAAGCCAAAACCGGCAAGCGAAAGCGCGAGATCGACATTGTCTGTTGCGGAAGTGTTGATTAGGACAACGCTAAGCTGATTATTGCCGGGGCTGATATAGGCCGAAATCCTCAAATTAGCTGAGTTCGTGCTGGCGTCAACTCGCTGCCAGCCGGGGTCGGTAAATTTGGAAAAGTGTTTGAAGGCGTAATAGACGGGATTGATTGTATAACTGCTGCTGCCGTAACTTGGAAAAGATACAAGCCCGCTTGGCGACGCCCAGAACAGGTCCCAGTAGAAATATGACACGACCTCCTCGACAGTTAGGGAATTATGCATCAGAATCGCGAGGTTCATCGCGTCCGTAAAAGTGGCATTATTATTCGAGTATTCCGTCTGGAAGAGGGGCTTGCTGCCGTAAGAAGCAGCGAAACTGGCCATAGAGTTTAAATACCCGTCAGGATTGTCGCCGTTGGCCGGATTGTATAGATGATGATTGTAACCATAGACGTGCGACGGGTTTGTCAATGCGGCGCAATAGCTTGCCAAACTGCCCCCGCTTGCGCCGGTAAAGCCGGTTGCTTCGGGTGCCAGCATTTTCGGCATACCCGCACCGAATCGCGAATAAAGCTCCGCATAGACCGCCTCGAACGCCTGATTGTAGCCGGCGATGCTCGTGGTTTGTGTAGGATTGAAACGGCACGAATCCCAGGAGGCATCGTAATCCGGCTCATTTTGCATACTTATATAAGTCGCGTTTACTCCGTAACCGGCCCAGGCCGTTATACTGTCGGCCCACCAGTCGGCAAATTGCGGATAGACGTAGCTGCTTGGGCCGCCTGCAAGAGTTGCATCGCCACCGCCGCTGATTGAGCTGTTGCTTTTGAGGTAGGCCGGCGGAGACCATGAGGAAATCAGGATTTTTATCGGATGCCCAAGAGAAGTCCCGGCTGCTGCAACTATTTCGCCCGAACGGGTCATATAATCGATGCCGTCCTGACCCTGGTCGTATGTGTTTCGAACTCTGTATATATCCAAGCCGAGCTGGTCAAAAAGAATATTATAAAGCGTGGCTTTTTGCGGGTGGGCCGTCAACCATCCTTCATACCAGCCGCCGGCAGCTCCGAAACCTTCCAATGTCTGATGACGGACGTTCGCATTGATGGTTCCCGTAGCATCAGTACCTGGCTCCGGGCCATAAACACTTGCGTCATCGACATAAATATTTACAGTAGCGGAGTTCTGCGTTTCAAAATAAACCAGCAATTCCGTAAGTGTCCCGTTTACGGTCAATGTATAATTACCCGATATCTGAACCCAGTTGGCGTTATTTGCGGTGCCTGTAGCCACATTGGCGTATGTTGTTCCGTCTCCGTCTGTTTTCTGAACAGACATCTTGATGGTATCAGTTCCAGAAGCAATTCTAACCCAGCCGGACATCTGATAGGTCTGCCCAATTGCCATTTTACCCAGCACATTCTGCTGAATTCCATGCCAGGTCTGGGTTCTGCCGCTTGCTCTGGCGTAATATGTGCCGCTGTGAGGTGTAGGGTTTGCTGAGCGTGTGCTTATTGTAACGCCGCTGCCGCGAGCCGTCCAGCCGGTGGTATTTCCTGTTTCAAAATCGGGATTGGTCAAAACATTGACGTTTGCGCCGAAAACCGTTCCCGAAGACAGGATTAGGATGAAAAAACCATGCAAATAATACCGTTTTCCGC
>CAYLXJ010000218.1:0-4927 GCA_964387385.1 uncultured Pirellulales bacterium | reverse complement strand
AAAGGCCTTCTTATTGACCCCTGTATTCCCGCTTCCTGGAAGGAATTCTCTGTTGTCCGCCGATTCCGCAACAAAACCCTCAATATCAGGGTCGTAAACCCGCAAGGCCGCCAGAAAGGCGTTAAAAAAATCACCCTCAACGGCCAAACAATCGAAGCCAACCTCATCCCCGTCTCCAAAATTAAAAAAGAAAACGATGTTCTTGTCGAGATGGGATAAATTTTTGCTTAAAGAGGAACAGTATGGATATGTGAGAGGTATATTGAATATGCGACTGAAAATATTTGTTGCGATAATTGGGATTATGATTTCCGGCTGCGCCGCTCGGGGCAAAAACGACATTACAACAAGCGTTCAATGGAATGCCCTGCAGGAGTCATACCTGCGGGAAGAACTGGAAGAGTTTCAGAACAGGGTTCAGTCGCTGACAGAAAGTACGGCCGACAAAATCAGGGCGGAAAATTCGGACCGTGAGGTTCGGAAAAACGCCATCCTGTGGAAAATTCGCGCAGCAAAAATAGTTCGGGACACGGTTTCACATCCTAACGCGTCAACAGCTCTTATTGAAACCTGGGTATGCTACCTGCGAATGCTTTCATATCTTAAAGAAGGCGACGGAGCCGGATTATTCAAAGAGCATCAGGCCCTGGCGATTGACACCGTACAGTCAGCTCTGGATGCCATCGAAAAAATAGCCGCGATATATATAAAAACCGGGGAAATGGACGCGACCAGAACGAAACTCGTCGAGTACAGCCGTAAACATCCTATCGCGGGTGTTTTTGAGGAACGCGAAACCGCGCCGCGCTCGCTCGACCAGACGCTCTGGAGCGGGCTTACCGGCATTGTTACTATTCCACTGCTTCCCTTTACCACGCCCGGCAAAATCCGTAAGGGCACACGGGGTATTACAGGAGTCGCCGAAAGGTGGGGAGATATCGTCGAAGACCTGCCGCGGGAAACACGGTGGCAGGCGGAATTGCTGCTGGCTGATATACACGAGGTTAACGCAGTGAGAAGTTTTCTGGATACTGCTGACAAACTTTCACAGACAGCCGCACAGGTCGTCGCCATCGCGGAGGACGTGAACAAAAACATAGAATTAAAGACGGCGCAGGCCGTAGCGCCTGTGACTGTAAATATTAAATACGTTGTGGACCATATCGCCTGGAGAATAGCCCAGCTTGCCGTCCTTGTTTTCGTCCTGGCTGCTTTGCTCATCCTGCTTACTAAACTTCGCCTCCGTAAACAACCCGGCGAAAATCAAAAATGAAATTATTGTTGAAATAGGATGTAAAAAAATGAAGGTCTTATTTATCGGCGGGACGGGGATAATAAGTTCGGCTGTTTCTAAGCTGGCGGTTGAAAAGGGAATTGAGCTTTACCTTTTTAATCGCGGTCAGCACAGCGATTTTGCCCCGAAAGACGCAAAGTTCATCAAGGGCGACACAAATGATAAATCTTCCCTCAAAGGCAAGACCTTCGACGTCGTAGTTGACTGGCGCGCTTATGTGCCGAAAGATGTTGAAACCGATATCGAGATTTTCAAAGGCAATACGGGTCAGTACATATTCATCAGCTCCGCATCGGCCTATCAAAAGCCCCCTACGCACTGGCTCATCACCGAATCGACGCCTTTGGCAAATCCCTGGTGGCAATACTCGCGAGACAAAATCGCCTGCGAAGAACTGCTTATGGCCGAATACCGCAACAACGGCTTTCCCGTAACAATCGTCCGCCCATCGTTTACATACGGGATTAATATGATACCTGCGGCGATTAACAGCTGGCTTAAACCGTGGACCTTAGTTGACAGGATGAGAAAAGACAAACCCGTCGTCATTCACGGCGATGGCGCAACCCTCTGGACTATGACACATAATACCGATTTTGCCAAAGGTTTCGTCGGTCTTTTAGGAAATATTCAGGCAATCGGCCACGCATTTCACATCACCAGCGACGAGGCGCTGACGTGGAACCAGATTTATCAGGCAATCGCCGACGCCGCAGGTACGAAACTTAATCCCGTTTATATCCCGTCGGACGTTATCTGCAAGTTCAATCCTGATTTAACAGGCACGCTTTTGGGCGACAAATCATGGTGCGCCGTCTTCGATAACAGCAAAATCAAACGATTTGTCCCCGATTTCGTCGCCACAACGCCTTTCGCACAAGGGGTAAAACGCTCCGTCGAATGGTTCGAGCAAAACCCGGAACACTGCGCAATCGACGACGAACACAATCAATTCATAGACCGCCTGCTTGTGGCCTAGAAAAAATAAATCCGCGCAAACTAAATTCCCTCGCGTTGTGGCTGGCGTTCCCGTTTAAGGACAAGCCCGGCTTTCTCAGGAAAGGATTTTGCTACTTCCTCAGCGGTCGCACGATTAAGAGTAAATCGTTCCTCCTGTTCAATCTCAACTTTGACCGGCCGATTCGTGTCGTCGTAATAAATCCGCTGCCTATAGCCCTTGCCATCCAGAATTTCCAGTTTTATCGAATTGCCGTCCGACTCGTTCATTCTCTCAATGTACAGCGGCACGACGTTCCCCTCCGGTCTTATTAAATCTATAATAAATTCCCGAATGTCGCTTTCAAGCATAACCCGCAAAACCGGCTCCAAGATAATATACGGCACGGCCGCTTCGCTCAGGACGTATTCTTTTTCAGCCCCGCCAATCCCTGATTTTCTAACGGTCAGCATGCCCGATTCAGCCGACATTTCGATGTCTTTGCGCCCCGTCCGAGAACCGCTTTCGGCAAACTTCCAGTCGAACCTTCCGAACGCTGCATCGCCCCGATACAGGCCTGCCTCCTCTCTGCCGCCTAAAACCCGTACATAAAAATAGTTCGCCGCCCTGACAGCCGGCTCCTCATTTTCCTGAATCTCCAGCGAATCCATTGTAAAACCTATGGCTTTATCCTCCGAATCGTACAAAATGAGAAATACCGGCTGATTTTCTTCTGTCGCTATGGCGTTTAAGCCCGCCTGCCTCGCCTCGCTCACAAGTCCAATACCTGCCTGCAGAAGCCGGTCGTCGTTAAACTGAATGCCTTTGACAATCTTTTCGAAGATATTCTGCGCCAAATCGGCGCTGTCGCCGGTTTCCAACACGTCGATTTCAAGCTCCCTTCCTCCTGCAAGAGCGCAGACACCCGTCATCATTTCAAAGCCATCTTCGCCGCTAATCCTTGCCCAAACAATCACAAGCTTTTCATCTCCGGCCTGATTGACATCCATCCGGCCGGTTTCGACCACCTCGCCCTTCATTAATTCGGCGTCTTTGCTGAACCTGTCCTCAATCGCCTGCTGTTCAGACGCCAGAATATAACGACACCGTGCGTATGACTGTATGCGGCCGACCCTGACCGCAAATAAGCTGTTTATAGCGAAACTATCATCCTCATAGGTCCATTTTCCGTCGCTTTTCCAGCCGCTTCCCCGCGGCATTTTTACCGACAATCCGCTGCGGCTTAGCTGAATAGGCGGGGTCATTCGAACTACACCTCTTATTTCCACCATTACCCTCGCCACAAGCAGCGAAATCAACAGGATGACCGCAAGCGCGATTTTCTCCTGTATGTATCGTTTTGGCTTTTCATCTTCGAGCATAAGTCCGCCAATATAGTAAAAACGCGCACTAAGCACAAGCAATATGCTTTAAAGGGAATATACGACCAAATGAAAGGAATACCTGCTTACTCAGCAATGACCGACGGTTCGCCAGCCGTCTGACGGCCCCTGTGCAGGACGCTGCTATAAAACCACTTCAACAAACCACTGACGGCAAATCCGCAGAAAATCAGCACAAGCGCCACCTGCCTGCTCCAGATTACAAGGCCGAAAAACAATAGCGCCCTGATTAAATGAGCAAAGGGCTTCTTGCCCCGGATATACTGATTGATGATGTGTGAGTATCGAATCCGGCTGACCATTAAAACTGCAAGCCCGATGGCGATTACAGGCAAAGCATATATCATAAGGTCATCGAGGATAAAACTGACAAACCCGCTGGCCCAATCCCGCCCCGGGTGCGTGAGAAAATCCGGCACCGTCTCCTGATGAAATATCACAAGCGACGCGATTACTCCCGCCGCCGCGGGGCTGGGCAATCCTACAAAGCTCATATGTGCCGACTCATCTTCCTCATTTTCGACGTTGAACCGCGCCAGCCGGATTGCCGCACAGCTCATATACGCCGCACCTGCAAACCAGAAGAACCGCTCAAGGAAACTTACCAGAATAGCCGGGATGCCGGTTTCTGAAAAGCCCATTATTTTATGCTCTGCTATCTTGAGCATCAAAAATGCCGGCGCCACGCCGAAGCTGACAATGTCGCACAAGCTGTCCAATTGCCCGCCGAAGCTTGACGTGCTCTGGCTCATACGCGCCAACCGCCCATCCAGCATATCCGCAATCATCGCCAGGAGAATCATATAACCGGCCATAGCAAAATACGGAACCACAAGCCGGTGATACGAAAAATTCGTCTCCGCCGAACCGACCGCGTGGCTTGTAAAGCTAATCGCAGCAAAACCGCAGGCGCCGTTAATTATCGTTACCAGCGAAGGCAGGATGGCAATGTAATTCAGCCGCTGCCTCCGCATCCGCCGCAGGAAGCTTTC
Organism: uncultured Pirellulales bacterium; assembly: GCA_964387385.1. Lineage (GTDB taxonomy): Bacteria > Planctomycetota > Phycisphaerae > Sedimentisphaerales > Anaerobacaceae > Fen-1362. The sequence goes on along the minus strand of CAYLXJ010000218.1, from coordinate 301 downwards.
CTTCGTCGCCTCATTCCTTATCCGCATCGGCTTTTTTGCGCCCTGTTGAGCTGATTCTGGTTCGTTCATATATATCTAATAATCGGCGTCAGTCCCGCCTTAACTTTGTCGCCTGTTTTAACAAGACACTTAACACTATCCCTCATCGGCACATATAATTCAGTCCTTGACCCGAATTTTATCATACCGAAACGCTGTCCGCCAGCCAATTCCTCGCCCTCGCGCACGCCGCAGACGATTCTTCTGGCAATAGCACCGCTAATCTGGCGCACTATCAATTTATCGAAAGGCAACTCAACCT
>CAYLXJ010000217.1:0-4933 GCA_964387385.1 uncultured Pirellulales bacterium | reverse complement strand
ACCGTCATACAGGGTTCTGCGGCCGACTTGATTAAGGTCGCTATGGTCAATATCCACCGCAAAATCGAAGCCGGGAAAATGCCCGTCAAAATGATTATGCAGGTCCACGACGAGCTTGTCTTTGAGCTGCCGAGAGCTGAGGCCGAGACAGATGCAAAGTGGATTTCGGATGAAATGACAAACGCGATTAAATTAAATGTTCCGCTGAAGGTTGATGTAACCTATGGCCCAAGCTGGTTAGGCGAAAAATAAGATGGGTTCTGATATTGAAAAACAAAACGAGATGGGGGAGCAGATAAGAGATGTTCCGCTTTGTCTTAAGTGTGCGAGGCCGGTGGATGCGATGAGCCATTATTGTCCGCATTGCGGGGAGACGACGGGGCAGATGACACCTTACATCCCTTTTGTGAATTTGCGTATGCAGATAAATTTTTATGCGCAGATGTGGCGACAGATATGGTTCGGCAGGATTTCTTTTACAGGGAGAGTGTTTCGACTCCTTATGATTGTGCTGCTTATGCCGATTCTGCTATTGGCGCTGCCGGCGGCGCTTTGGGAGAAATTCAGGGCGAAAAGCCGTTGAACGATTGCGTTTGGGTGACTCGTATTGGCTGTGTTGAGTGTCTTATTCTGAAGATGCCAGAATTGCGGGTTCGGAGTCGATGAGGACATCTACGTAGCGGTTGCCGCCGGATTGGAGCCATTGTTCCAAAGCGGCCTGGCCTTCACCTAAGTATATATCGATACGTTTGCCTTTAATGGCCGGACCGATATCGTCGGCCCTGAAGAGGGCATTTGTCTGGCCAAAGGGGGTAAAGGTGTCGTTTTTGAAGACGAGAGTGCAGGTTTGACCGGGGGTTATGAAGGATGGGTCAACGGCGATTGAAAACCAGGGAGTAAGCTTACAGCCCACAGCTCCTGTGATTGAAGAGCCCCGCGAGAAGGTCGCAAGACCCGGTCGAGAAAGGGCAAGGTTGCCGAAGCCGGTGAAATCGGTAATGCCGAGGCGGGCATATCTGCTTTTCAGTATGTCTGGTGATAAGACCCACTGGCCGTCGATGTTTTTTCCTGCATCGGGGCCTGAGATTCGGACGAAACAGCCGCCGCCTCCTGAGTATTTGATGTAATCTCCATCAGGGGCAGTTTTACCTGTTCCCTGCATAGCGACGCCGTAGCCGCCGAATAAAAAGGAGGCCTTGAGCATATAAACATTTCCTGAGATTGTCGCTGTGATGGTTTGCGAGCCGGCCAGTTCGTTATTTAAGACACAGTAGTAGCCGGTCGCTAAACAATCGGTTATGATGACAGCGGGGGGCAAGGAAAATATACCCTCCGCGTTGATACAACTATCATCCATCCTCGAAGCCAGCAATGCTGCAACGAGAAAAAACATATATCGAAAACGAATCCTTGTTTTCATTAAAATAACTACGCATTTTGACTCCTCAGGAGCATTAAGCATTATGCTTAACCAGACCTTCGAAATTGCTCAAAAACATCTACAAAAACCGGCCTGCCAAGGCCATAGCGGGTTGACACATAAGCATTGTCCCGAGAAACAACTGGTAAGGGCCTGCGTATCTGGCATTAAAGTTGATGAGATTATTTAAAATTAACACAAGTTAAGGAGTCAAAAAATGGCTATAAAAGAAACCAATTTGGTGAATAACGGGATAGATATGGAGTTGCTCGGCAATACGGTCAATGCTATTAAAGAGAACCCGGAACTGGGAAGGTGCAAGTTTCGAGTTAAAAACCGATGGCTAAACGGAGGACATAATACGAGCAAAATCGAGGAATTCTTTGCCTGCGGACAGGAAACGGCACATAAGCAGCCATTTGACCTATATGCCGACGAGCCGCCTGCTCTTGGGGGCACAGACGAAGGGGCAAATCCTGTAGAGCATCTGCTAAACGCGCTTGCCGCCTGTGTGACGACAACCATTGTGGCTCATGCCGCGGTTCGCGGGATAGAAATCGAACATCTTGAGTCGCAAATTGAAGGCGACATCGACCTGCGTGGATTCCTGGGCCTGGATGAAAAAGTGCCGAAGGGTTTTCAGAACATACGCGTAAGATTCAAGGTCAAGACCGACCCGAAGAACATCGATAAGCTCAACGAGCTGGCCCGATTTTCACCGGTCTATAATACTTTATCGCAGGGCACAAATGTCGAGATAGGAATTGAGAAAGCATAGCGGTTCTAACATAGATTTTGAAGCCGGTGAAACGAAGTTGCTCATATTCCTGTATAACTATTTGCCCGCGAACTCGTATAAATTAAGAAGAGAAGAATGTATTTGAAACTCTTCGAAAGCAGAGAAATTCGCCTTAGGCGAACAAGATTGAAAGGAGACAACAATGATTACACTGACGGATACAAGAAAAGCAGTGGAATATTTCGAGGCGAAACTGGAATTTACAACGGGCCCGATTGAGCTGCATTCGCTGATTGAAAAAGGCGAGAGCATAAACATTATCGACGTCCGCGATACGGAAGAATACAGGAAAGGGCACATCCCGGGGGCGATTAATCTGCCCAGCGACAAATGGGATTCGTTTGAGGGTTTAAGCAGAGACAGGACAAACATCGTCTATTGCTATCACCAGCAGTGCCATTTGTCTGCCAAGGCGTGCAAGTATTTCGCGGAGCAGGGCTTCCCGGTGATGGAGATGGAGGGCGGTTTCGAGGCGTGGCAATTGCGCAACCTGCCCGTTGGAAGGTAGTCAAACACCGAATTAGTTCCACGGCGTTTAGCTATGAGAGGCCGGCAAAAAGCCGGCCTTTTTTATTGACCATAAGTGGAACAGCCGGTAAAATTCTACGGTCTTTTTTGATTTAAGATGAAAGGAAAACTGTGATGCTGAAAGAAATGAGAAAGACCGTTTGGAGGGCCGTTGTCGTTATGAGCTTGCTATCGATAACTTCGGCGAAAGGATATGAGAATTTCAAGGTCGCGATATATGCCCCGGCCAGAGACGTTAATAGGATGAAAGACCCCGACTGGCTGGAAAAAAGCTGGAACGAGATTTCAAGCCAGGTCAAAATTGACAAGATATATTTAGAGACGCACCGCGATTCATTTGTAATCGACGAAGAGACGATAAACAAGGTCCGCAAGTTTTTCGAGAGCAGGGGTGTGGAGGTAGCAGGAGGCATCACCTATACGATAATGGAAAGCAACCGCTTTCAGACGTTTTGCTATACGAGGCCTGAGCAGAGAAAAAAGGCAAGAGAAGTAGCCGAATATACGGCCAAATTATTCGACGAGGTTATTCTCGATGATTTCTTTTTTACAAACTGCAAGTGCGAGAATTGCATAAAGGCCAAGAATAAAAAGAGCTGGTCAGATTTTCGTGTGGAGCTTATGCGAGGAGCGGCGAGAAATCTGATTGTCGGGCCGGCAAAGGCGGTTAATCCGAAGGTTAAAATGGTAATCAAGTACCCGAACTGGTACGAGCATTTTCAGGGGTGCGGATTCGATTTGGAAGTCCAGCCGAAGATATTCGACGGGATATACACGGGGACGGAAACGAGGGACCCTGTATATACCGACCAGCATTTACAGCAGTATGAGAGCTATCTGATATTTCGTTATTTCGAGAACATAAAGCCGGGCGGCAACGGCGGCGGCTGGGTCGATACGGGGGCGATGAGATATATGGACCGATACGCAGAGCAGTTGTGGCTGACGATGTTCGCAAAGGCGCCTGAGATAACGCTATTTAATTACAGCCGGCTATTGGCGCCGCTATCGAAGGACTTACGAGGGGAATGGCAGGGGACAGGCACGAGCTTTGATTTCGAGGAAATGATGAAGCCGGTTAAGCAGGCCGACGGCAAAATGGTTGAGCCGAACTCGATGGCCCGGCCGGCGGGATACGCTTTAGAGCAGATTGACATATTTTTGGGCAAGCTGGGAAAACCGATAGGCGTCAAAAGCTACAGACCTTATCATTCGACAGGCGAGGATTTTCTGCAGAATTATATCGGGATGTGCGGCGTGCCGATGGACCTGCTGCCGGAGTTTCCAGCGGAGGCAAGCATCGTGTTTTTGACGGAATCGTCGAAATATGACGCTACGATAGTGGATAAAATCAAGGCGCGGCTCGTCGCGGGAAAGCCAGTTATGATTACGACGGGGCTGTATAAATCGCTTCAGGGAAAGGGTATCGAGGATATTGTAGAACTTCGGATAGGCGACGAAAAGGCATCGACAAAGCAATTCTGGAGCAGGCGGGGCGTATGGGGCAGACAGGGTGTTGTCTATGAATCCGAGTCCGAGATAATAATCCCGCAGATAAAATATCTTACCAACGATTCGTGGGAGGAGTTGTCATGCCTGACAAGCGGCGTGGGTTATCCGATTATACATTCGGCGGATTATGCCAATAGCCGGTTATATATCCTGACGATACCCGATAACTACGGCGACCTTTATAAGTATCCGGCGGAAGTGCTGGCTCAGATAAGGGAGATATTGACGCCCGATTTCAAGATTCGGCTGGAAGGCCCAAGCCAGGTGGTGTTGTTTGTTTACGACAATGATACGTTTATTGTCGAATCGTTCAGGCATGAGCCGGTCGATATTAAAATCATCGCAGACAAGCAAATCAGCAAGCTTCGCGACATAGTCACGGGTGAGGAGTTAACCGGGGAAATTCGACCAGGTCATCCGAGATGGGGCGGACCGGCGGCGGCCGATAAGACGGTTTTCGGGCTAAACCTCAAGGCGCATTCTTACCGCGCGTTCAAATGTGAATAACACCTATTTCTGGCTGATGGGGATATAAATATAGACGGGACGATTCGCCCACTCCTTCGGTGCATACTGCTCGAAAGAGCACGCCTCTGCGTCAAGTTTATAACGTGAGGCAGGCAGCCATTCGCTGAAAATATACTTGTAGGTTTTGTCTATATCTGCTTCACTTT
>CAYLXJ010000216.1:3997-4947 GCA_964387385.1 uncultured Pirellulales bacterium | reverse complement strand
ATCCTTACTGTCTACGCTCTTTTCCATGAAATGTAGATGCATATCGGGAACTTGTTGCTTAATTTGTGGTTCTTTCTTCAGAAATACTAATAATGTGGATAAACTATTCAAGCCAAACGACAGGTTTAATACTTGGTCTATATTATAGACTTTCATTGAATTAGTGAGATTTAATTGTAATTCATATTCTTTTAATTGATTATATAATTCCTGATATTCAGGATTGCGTTTATATCTAGAGATACCAAAGTGGCTTTTATCCATTTCTCTACCTACATCAGTGAAGGCATCTGTTAGACTTAAAATATCCTTCACATCAAAACCATAGACTTTTTTAGTTCTCTTATAAACAGATTTAATAGCGCTCTCTCTTTTCTGTTGTTTGAGTTTTTTATATTCTTTTGCATCAATACCAACCAATTTGTGATATGCAAGCGCACATGAAACTAGATTATGCTGACTAACTTTTAATCCGTAAAGATTGGTAGACAATTTACCGAGAAGCGAATGCATCTTTTGCAAAATCAATAAAATATTTTGTAGAACAGGGTCATTTTTAACCTTGAGCCACCGCTTATATCGTATAATCGTGCGAACAATAGAAACAACTAATGATAATGCTGAAACCACTGCAAAACTTATAGGTACATAAGACGGGATGTCGTTTAATGCCGTTACCACAGCTCCACTCCCGAAAATGATGGTTGCTGAATAAGAGAATATATTCCATGCGTCAATAATAGATGACCAGATAGATAGCCAATCTGGAAGCCAATCAAGCTTGCCCATATCCTATTACCTACCTGCTTAACATATTGCAGGTAGTATAACAGTTTAGGCACTATGCTACAACGATAAGTTGCAAGAAGGTCTTACCGAACATCCTTGCTTTTTTGCTGTGATATATTAGAATCACCTTTTTCGTGATGCTCTTTTTCCCATTTTAACCA
>CAYLXJ010000216.1:0-3987 GCA_964387385.1 uncultured Pirellulales bacterium | reverse complement strand
TGCTATATAATCGTGTTCGATAATCGTATATGCGTATTCATTCTCTTTGAGCGCGGTTCGAACAGGGCGGAATTATCAACAATGCAGTTCAATCGCTGAAAGAATATTTCCCGGTCACTTTTCCCCACTTGTTATCAAATAACTCACCACAATTGACGAATAAAGAGAAAGGAGTTGTAAATGCCAAGAAAAATCACCTGGTTCATCTTCGCCTGCTTGCTGGTAGTGGCCATGGTTGCCGTATCCTGCAAGAGTGAAACACCAACCACCACCGGCGAAAAAGAAACGGTCAAAGGCGTGGTGACCCAACCAACGACAACAACCCAGCAACCGCAACCCACCCCCAGCGTCCAACCTGTTGTGGACACAGACAAACCGAAGTATGGCGGTGTAGCCACGATTTCTCTCACGGCGGACATACTCGGTTTTGACGAAGCCTTCCAGGCACACAACCTCCAGTATGCCCTTCATTTGACCAATGAAGAACTGGTGCAGGGCGACTGGGCAAGGGGTCCAGCGGGTACCAATGAAGCTGATTGGATTCTCGGCGGCATCAATAACATGGAACTCAAAGCCGGTGCCCTGGCGGACAGCTGGGAAATTCCAGAGAAAGGAAAAATCATCTTCCACATCCGTGAAAAGGTCTACTGGCAAAATAAAGCGCCGTGCAACGGAAGGGAACTAACTGTCGATGACATTGTTTTTTCCCTTCAACGCATGTGCACCGAAGCCGGCTCGTATATCAAAATGGCATATCCCAACCTGGCAAAGACCGCGGTCATAACAGGGGATAAAGCCACCCGGACGGTCACTATCGAATGCCCTGTATCAGAATGGGCAAACAGCATCACTCTATTCCCCGATTTTTGTACGATTATGCCGCAGGACGCCATTAAGCTGTTCGGGCATATGAACGACTGGCGGAACAGCATCGGCACGGGACCGTTTATCCTGACTGACTTCGTCTCCAACGGTTCAGCGACTTTCAAGCGGAATCCGAATTATTGGGAGAAGAACCCCGTCGGAAAGGGCAAGGGCGATCAGTTACCCTACCTGGACGGTGTCAAGCTGCTGATTATCACCGACACCGCTACCCGCATGACTGCCATGCGCACCGGGAAACTGGACGGCGTGGGCGGCGAATGGGATGACGTGAAGGACATTATCCAGAGCAATTCCAAGATACTACAGATGCAATACATCGCTGATTCCTGCTATAACATCTCCATGCGGACGGACAAAGCGGATTCACCGTTCAGCAAGAAAGAAGTTCGCCAGGCTTTGTTCTACGCTACTGACTTTAACGAAATAAAGAACCAATACTACAACGGCAAAGCAGAAATACTGGTCTGGCCCGTTATTTACACCAAAGAATATGCCAGCGCCTACGTTCCGCTGGACAAACTGCCCGCTAACGTGCAGGATTTGTACAGCTACAACCCCGAAAAAGCAAAAACATTGCTCACCAATGCCGGCTATCCCACCGGGTTCAAGACAACCCTTATCACTTACAACTCACCTGCCTTTACGGATTTCGCGGCTTTAATCCAGAAGATGTGGTCCAAGGTGGGTATTGAGCTGACAATCGATGCCAAGGAATATGCCGTCTGGATGGGCCGCGTGCGCGTCAGGAACTTTGACGAGCTCCTATATACGTACAACTCGGGCATAGGCACCTTCTTCAAGATGATAAACTTCCGCGGTGCTTCCCAATACAACTCCAGCTATGTCAACGACCCGGAAGTCGAAAAAGCCTGGGTTGAAATGCAGGAATACGTAGGTATCGATGAAGCGAAGCTGAACCTCTTGAACGCCAATCTGATGCCTTATGTCCTCGAACAGTGCTGGGTGCTTGCAAAACCGAACCCGTATTCTTACGTCATCTGGTGGCCCTGGGTGAAGAACTGGCACGGCGAACTGCAGGTGGGTTACTACAACTATCCGTCTTACCTGAAGTACCGGTGGCAGGACGTCGATTTGAAGAAACAGATGACCGGACAACAATAGACCACGGTCATAACCGCCATAAAACGGATAGCCCGCGGCCGCGGGCTATCCGTTTGTTTCTTCGTCCGGAGCCGATTACCTCACAAATAACTCCACCTTTCCCCCGCGTATATTGACAACCATACGTATTAGCTCTACACTCTAATTCCCACCTTCGTCGAAAAAGGGAGGCAGTGCATGGCTGATACACCGAAAAGAATTACAGAAACGGAAAGAATCGTTAATGCTTTGAACCGGCTTATTGCACAGTGGAAAAACGTACTGGATACTGCCATCCCACGGCGACCGAATGAGAAAGTGATTTTACACACCGCTCTGGGGCTGGTGATAACCGAGCTAGCAAGAGGACCTTCTGCTTACGTCCCCCGACCAGAACCTGATATAGTTTTAGAGGTATACGGCTCTCCCGCATTTAAAAATATGCTGAATACAGTAGGTAGTGCAACCGAACAGCTCCGCAACCAGGCTGCCTCTGAGGGCGTGCCCTTACCCTGGTTAGAAAACTCGATGAGGAAAGAACTGGATACCCGCCAGAAAGAATTCCAACCACTGCTTGAAAAATACCAGATGGATGAAGATAAAAGAAACGTTAAACGCCAGACCCGCACTTATGAAATCTTCTACCAGCTAGCTCTGGAAGCTATAAAGAGGTTCCGCGAATACATCAATCAGATGTTTAACCCATTGAATAACGAACAGTCACAGTGGCGGGATATACGCACACCACGTGTCATCACAGTTGTGTGGCAGAAAAAGACCATCCCTTTTGTCAGAAAAACAACCAAAAAAACCACAGCACCGAAGAAGCCGACAACCACCGCTAAAAAATACTACTGCAACGCATGGAACCACAAACCGACGTGTACCTGTGGCTGGGGACCGCGTCCGAGTAAAGGTAATGAGGCTGGTGCAAGTACGACTGGGGGTGAACCGGGTAAACCTCCCCCACCGGAAAAGCCAGCCACGGTATACAGGAGGGTCTGGATACCGCTGATATACATCTACCCGGTGAAACCGTCACTACCTGTAATGATATAAACCGGTAGCACCTTAATGACGGTTTGATTGACCTAGCCGCGGCAGGTGGTGCATTTATCAAAGAATTCAACTGGCTGGCCCGATTTTTGAGCCATCCACGCAATCTGCTTTTTCGGCAGCCAGTAACGACCGCATGCCGTGCACTTCGCCAGCTCGAATTTCTTACTGTTCTTCGGCATCTTAATGCGCCGTACGCCCTGCTTATCCTCCAGAATAATGGCTCCCGTGGGACAAATATAGGCACAAGAGCCGCAGGCAATACATGCCTCCCAGTTGTCATAGAACGGAATCGCCATCTCGCGGTCGATACCACGGTTCACCAGACTGATGGCGGACTGTCCCACCACCTCGGCGCAGACACGCGTGCACAGGGCACAGAGGATGCAGTTGTGATATTTCGCCGGGTCTTCCACCGGGAACGGCGTGCCATCAACCCCCAGCCTCTTTGCCACTTCCCGTATTTCCGGAGCCTCAGGGCAGCGCGCCATTAACAACTGGATAAGCATCTTCCGATGTGCGTTTACCTTCGGAGTGTTTGTCTGCACGCTCAGTCCGTCTTCCACGGGATACAGGCAGGATGTTACCATTCGGGTGCGACCGCTTTTTGTCGTGATTTCCACCATGCAGAGCCGGCAGGCGCCGTAAGGTGATACCGATTCGTGGGCGCAGAGGGTAGGTATATATATATGAAGGGCGCGAGCGGCATCGAGTACCATCGCTCCCTCTTTAGCCTCGGTTTGTTTTCCATCTATCGTTAATTTGACCATTATCCTGACCTCACTTTACCAGTACCGCATCAAGCTTGCAGACATCGTAACAGGAGCCGCATTTGATGCACAGCTCCTGGTTCAGTTCCACCGGCTGTTTCTTGCCCTTCGGGGTGATAGCCTTCACGGGACAGGCTTTCACGCATAATCCTCAATTGGGGCATTTCTCTGTGAT
>CAYLXJ010000215.1:0-4948 GCA_964387385.1 uncultured Pirellulales bacterium | reverse complement strand
TTATTCATAGGAAGTCACCTTAATATTATCGGCGCAATAAAGGGTCAGGGTTAGCTGGCATTTAAGTTTGCCTGGACTGCCGCCCGTATCCATCCTTACCGAATCAATCCATACTTTTTGCCGGCCGGTCTGCAGGTCCTTAATCAGTGCCATTATGTTTGCATAGCCGCCGATAACAGTAACAACAGCCCTTTTTTCGATTATTCCTTTATCGCTTACAGGGTTATTTTGTTTTTCAGAGGGGCTATTAATCGACTGAATCGCACAGCCGTTACTGTTGGCAAGGCCGGGTAAAGACGTGAAAAACGCACGTAATTGGTCGGGCGTAAATAATTCGTTTTGAAGCGTCTCGGCCTGTGCGGTCAATTCCTGCAGTTTGGCTTTTTTCTTCTCCAGCGTTGTGCTTAAAATGCTTGCCTTGCGAAGGACGCTGGCAAGCACAAAATCATACTTTTGAGCGGCCAGAAGCTGTCCGCCGTAAGGAGCAAGTATCCATCTGTAAAGCGCCACCGTTGATATGACCAGTAGCGCCGCCAGTGTTACCCGTCTGTTTATTCTTCCCGCAATGAGCTTGTCGAAACCGTTAAAATTTATTTTTTCAACCGACATCGTCGGCCTCCCTGCTTTTTATATTCAGTTTGCAGTTAAGCTGATAAGTTATTATTCCGTTCTGCGAGTTCTGCTCCCGCGTCTCCAGCAACGTAACCGATGCGATACAGGGTGACTTTTCAAGCGAATTTATGAACGCATAAACCGCGTCGTTCGTCAAAGCAAGTCCCTGAACGAGCATCTGTGAGCCATCCTGACATACAACAGCCGATATGCGCACTGAGCTGGACGATGCCCTGCGTATTTCATCGAAGACCTGCACCCAGTTAACATCTTTATGCGCCGCCCTGATTTGTTCTATGCCGTTAAGCCGGATCGTAAGAGCTCCGAGTCGCGAATCCAGTTTTTCCTGCTCTTTCAAGAGCAGCGAGGTATTCTCTTTATCAAAAAGCGGTTCTTTTGCCATAGCGCCGCGGTTTGCACGCGTAATCAACAATGAGAAAATGTTAACTGCAAGCACCATAAGCAGCACAACGGCTGCAACAGCATTTACGGCAATCAAAGCGTCTCTTTTGGCTTCCCTTGTCTGCAACACCATTGGAGGAAGCAGATTGATGCCGCTTGTCTGCAGCGGATTAGTTCTCAGATAGCTCGAACTGTCAGTTAAAAGATTCATCGCAAGCCCGGCTGCCACAGGCGACGGCCCGCCCCGACTCGCCAGCGGTTCGGGCGATGCAGGCGCATCAGTTGTTTTAGCCGCTGAAATACCAAAGGGCGTGTCTTTATATGCATCTTCAATAGTCCTGACCTGTAAATGCTCAGCTTTGACCAAGGTTTTGATTTGCTCTTCAGCGGACCGCGGCAGTTGAAAAGTGTCCGCGAAAACCGTGATTTCCCACTTGCCGGAATTTTCGCCTGCCTCGATGTCATAAAATCTGACAACCTCCGATATTTCATCGGCAAGACGACGGCCTAAGCCGTCTTTTGCGACTGCTATTTCCTTTATTCTGATGAAATCCAGAGTGCCATTTTTGAGTACACACAAGATTAAAGTTGTCGAACGCAGCATCGCCACAAGAACGTTGCTTGCGGTTTTGCCTGTAATCTTCTGCGCGTGAATTGCCCGCAGATACGCGGGTAATGCCGGCTCAATGGTCTCAATTTTGAAGCCGGCCCTGCCGCAAATACGAACAAGGTTTAACAGTTTTTCGGTCTCAGCGGCGACGGCAAGCACGCGCTTGTCCGCGGCACGTTTGACCGAGCCGATGCCGCAAAAATCAAACGTTACATCCCTGCTGGGCAGGACTACGCAGTTTTTAATTTCATTAGTCACGAACTGTCTTATGTTCGTCGGCACCTGCTTGGGCATATCAAAAATATGAACAACTGCCGGCCGGGCAAACAGCGTTACTGCCGCGCGCTTCGCCCGTATCCCACTCTGCCTCTTGAGATCCCTAAGCACCTTTGTAAACAGTTCCACATCGGCAATATTGCCATCCTTGACTGCGCCCTGCGGCATATTCACCGAAGCCGACTTAAGCAGCTCCACGCCGGATTTACCGCTTTTAAGCAGGACGATATTCACGCGATCCTGCGTAATATCAATTCCTACGGCCTTTTTTTCGCCGCCCTTCATTGATTTATCCTCAAAATCCGTTAATTTTGAAACTGTCTATTCTGATTATGTATGGCGAGGTTGTGTCCATAGTAACAACCGCGTTGACTTCCGCCACATACCCCTGTGCCGAGGCGCCTGTTGCAATAATCGTCCGTTTAGGCAATGTCCCCGATACGCTGACGTCATAATGGCCTCCATTAAATGATTTTCCTGCAAAACCGGTCGTCCAGCTCGAATCGTTTCGCATCTGCGCCAAGGCGTCGTTGAGTCCCGCTTCAGCGACGGCAAGCGCCTGTGTAGAATAATGCTGGTTATGCATCAGCATCAGCTCTTCAGTAGTCATTTGAAGAATTCCTACCGTTACCATCGCCATAAGAGCAATAGCAAAGATAATCACAAGAAATACTGAGCCGTTTTGTTTTGCCGATTTCATCATAAATAATCCTCACGGACGTATTTCGTCGCCTGTCTGTGCGGACACATCGACCTTAATATAGTCCGTATATAATTCGCAGGCATCGGTGCCTGTGCGTCTGTCGGCCGTTGAGACCAGAACGGTAATCGTATTTTCACCAGGGCCGCCGATATAATTAGAGATATTGCTGCTGATGGTCCCCGTCAAGACAACCTCTGCCTCAGTATCGGCTGACTGCTGAAGCTGCTGATAGATGCCTGCTGCATAATTCCAGATAAACAGAATAGCGCCGTCTATACTGCTGCTTTTGAGGTTAATACCTTTGCCGTTCCAGGTTACAGTAATATTTCTTACGCTGCTTTTACTTTCATCTATTAAAATTTTAAACCGCATCAGGGCATATCTGCTGATTTGCGACGAGGCGTACATTTGATAAATCCCGTCGTCAACCTCAATCTTGTCGTATTCGCCGGAATTAAAAATATAGGAATCGGCCGGCACTGACGGGTCTGAAAGAGGAATACCTCCTCCGGAGCTATTACCTTTGTAGGCGAAAATATTTGTTCCCTGGGTTCTTATCGCGTAGTCGTAAGCCGCGTCGGTGCTGATGAGGGGGCTTGATTTGCCGTTGGTTCGCAGATACAGAAGAGTCGTGAAGGGCATTGACCGGCCCATTGAGGCGGAATTTGTAAATACAACGTCCACTTTTATCGTCCGTATCAGGTTTACATCTGTAACCGGCGACAAGGGGCTGTCCAAATCGCAGGCGTCGTAGCAGGTAAAGGTCAGCGAGTCAACAGGCCCTGCCAAATCCGATAAATTGTCAGCAACGCCGTATTCGACATAGTTATTCGCGGCGATATCGTATCTCAGGGTATTGTCGTCGAGGTCTTTAAATTCGATATATCCATTTGAAACGGATGACTCACTGACGGCGGTTATGAGCACCGCCTTCGATAGATTTCGGCTGATGTGCTCCATAAGCACCCTGCCGTTTTGAAGCGCTTCTGCGGTCCCTGCCTTGACGTCCCAGCTATTCCGTATGACGGCAAACTGCGGCAAAATCGCTGCAAAAATTATCCCAACCATTGCCATAGCAAGGACCAACTCCAGAAGGGTCAGCCCCCTACAATTGCAAACCGCATTTTTTATTTTTTTTCTGCGCATAATGTTTCATTTGTTTTTTCGGCATAAAAAGCTAAGCTATTTTGCAACAAAATAGATTGTCTGATATGAAAGTTAACAACAGGAAAAGAGGCCAATATCCGATGAAATGCCCGAAAATGGAAATTTTTATGAGACGCTTATATGCGGGAAAAACTTAATTTTGACTCCTGCCAGGCAGGTCCTATAAGCTCACCACCTTCTTGCGATGCAAGTAGTCAGGGTAACTTCTATCTCGTCTGATGAAAGCGTTGAGCTGCCGTCGCCGTCATAACCGGCGGAAACGGTAATCTGTTTCAAATCCGTATCGGCTGTAGTATCGTCAATATTGCAAAAATACGAGTTACCGAGTGAAACGTTATTCTGCGTAAATGAGCCGGACAGGCCGAAGTTGTAAATTGAGCGTGCCTTAATCTCGTCGAGTTTGCCCTGCGCGAGGACCAAACTTATCGTTTTCTTTTCAATCTCGAAGCTCATCTTATGCGCTCGTGTCAAATTCTTAAGTATCGGGACCATCGCCACGACGAGCAACGCCGAAGCCAGAGCGACCTCCAGAACGCTGATTCCTTTGTGCCGCGCGTTTTTACAAAATGATTTAACGCTCATTATTGTTTAACCTCCCGTGCATTCAACAATGCCCGTGGCGGATATGACCGTGATTGTATAAGTCCTGCCCTCGGCGGATACGGTAAGCGGGCTGCTGCCAGTACGCAGATTTCCCAGAGGCCCGAACTGAAAATCAGTGCCGCCTGTGCAGCTTATGTGCGCGTCAATCGCCTCGGTATCGACTGTAGCGCTGTTGGAATCGTCGATGATTTGATACGTCTGGCCTGTTATTCTCAGTGAATAGCCGGTCGAATTTGTCGCGGCATTTGCAATCGCAAGCGTGCGCGTCCGGCGAAGGTCAGTAGCAATCTTTCGTGCAACTGTATCAGCCTGTTTACGATAAATGGCGGCGAAGTTAAGTCGAGGCACGGCGATAAATGCCAATGCGCCCAAAACCATAACTATCACAATCGCCTCAACGAGGGTCAATGCCCTTCTTTGCGCAGTCATAACGTTCATCCGCCTGAATAAAAAGCGGGATGGCTCCTCCCTGCCGGCAGCCATCCCGTGAAAATGTCTTTGTTAAAACCAATTCTGCCCGACTGCTTAATCGCTCGAATGGTCGTGCGTAGTAACCCTGTTGTTGCTGTACGAGT
>CAYLXJ010000214.1:0-4978 GCA_964387385.1 uncultured Pirellulales bacterium | reverse complement strand
AAGCTGCGAAATCAGCGAGTTGGTATCGATACCCGTAAGCAGTCCCGGCAGCCGAATAGTTGACATATTTTGCTTTCCGATTAACTCCTGTTAATAAAAACCTGTATCTTTTAATTATCGTCAGAAATCGCGTTTTATTTAGCGATTTCCGGGCTTTTTACGCCCTGCTAAGCTGCATAAAACGGCATTTTTCACGCAAATTCGTAAACTCAGTAATGGCCGGGGCCTTTTTACAGCAATCATCCAATTCGGTGATAGCCATATCAAAAGCTGCCGAAGCAAAGGCCGGGGCGCTGGTTTTGAGATATTGACTGCCAATACTGATATAGACAAGTGCTGTTCTGTACCGGGCCATCAATTCCTTTTGTCTGCCTGATAATCGGTTCCATTGCACTTCCGGGAATAATTGTTCAGGCGTGAAAGTTTGAGTAAACCTGCGGATTACTTCGAAATGGCATTTCGCCTTGGCGGCGCTGTAATTTTTTGACAGGCCCAGCACATTCATTCGGCGAAGGTAAAGCGGCACGCGCAAATGACACATTCTCAAGCCGTTTTGCGCGAAACGTCTCATCATATCGTAGTCCTCGGCTACGGACAGCCGTTCGTCGTAAAGACCTATTTTTTCGAAGACGCTTCTTCTTATGCAGTTTTTGAAATGCACGGGCGGAAAGCCGCTGCGGAACATATCGGATATGAACGCGGCCGAGCTTGAGTATTCAGGTCTCCTGATTAAACGAACGGGCCTGTCCTGCTCATCGATGAGACAATCGTCGCAATAGACCAAATCGGCCTGGGGGAACTGCTCGAACGCCTGAATGTGTCTCGCGATGTAATCGGGCGTCATCATATCGTCGCTGTCGAGCATAACGATGAACTGGCCTCTGGCTTTTTGAACGCCGAAGTTTCGGGCAGAAGCGACGCCGCCATTGTCTTTGCGGAAATATTTAATTCGGCCGTCTTTGAAACCGCCGACTAAAGAGGCGGTCTTGTCGGTAGAGCCGTCATCAACAATGAGCAGCTCATAATTTTTGTAATTCTGATTCAGGACGCTTTCAATCGCGGCTGATATATAATCCTGCGAGTTATAGGCAGGCATTACGACTGAAACCGGGAAATTTACGGTGACATCGCAGGACTGCACAACCGAAAAATTCGGCCTGATAAAACGTTTATCAACTTCGGTGCAAGCCCGCGATTTTTCAGCGGCATTTTCCTGCGGCGGCCCCGGCAAACACTGGCTTTCGATAATGGGCCGAAGGGAAGCAATTTCTCTTCCGTGTTTAATCCGCAGATACTGCATGCACATCTTGTGCCTGTCGAATTTCTGCATACGGCGGTCTTTTTCATCGACCGGAATGTTGTCGTGGAAAATGACCGTGTGAGGCCAGTAAATAATCCTGTTCAGCATTTTGAATTTATCTATGATTCTGCAAGTAAGGTCTGTGCCCTCGTGGCCGAACAAAAGCGGATCCATACCGTTCATAGACAGGAAAATATCCTTGCGGAAAGCCGAGCAGCCCTCGAGGTCGCAAAGTGTCGGGAAAGGACAGGGCCCGAAATCATAGCACCTCATATCCTTGTTCGCCTCGGGGTCAGTTTTCGGCAAAGCCCTTCCGCGAAGCCCGAAAATATCGTAGATACGAAACGCGGCTTTGAGTGAGCTGACAAAATCGACGGGCACAAGCGCATCATCGTCGAGAAACGCAACAATCGGACTTTTGGCGCAGCATACGCCGATATTTCTGCCCTCGGAAAGAACAAAATTAATCGGGCATTTGATATACTGGTCAACATAGGGCTCGATTCGCTTAAAATCAGTTTTGCCGTTATCGACCACTATTACCTCGAAATTCGAATCGTCCTGCTTATCGAGCGATTCGAGACATAATCTGACGTCTTCTGTCCTGTCGTAAGTTACTATGATTACCGATACGTCGATATTGCCTCTCTTGCGGGATTTCGACGGAATTCTGGTAAGCTGCGAGTAATCGAGAGTGTTGCGGTATTCGGCAATCAGGGCCGCTGCTTTCGCGAAGCTGCCACGCTGATACTCCTTTTGCGCTTCGAGAAAACAATCTGTCGCCAGGCGCGTCTGTCCTCTCCTCTGAAGAGCAGAAAATTTGGCCTTTTCCTGCGATATTCTCGCTTTTCTCACTTTTTCGCCGCCGTGGCTGATTGAATCGGCTCTTTCCCGGTAAAGATACAAGCACTCATCGACGAACTTGAATTTTGTTACCTCCTCCATTTTGTAAACAAGGTCTTTGTCAACAGCAACTTTCACATTCGGGTCGTAGCCGGGTGTCTTTAAATAATCTTGAAGCTTAAAGGTTTTGAAATGGCTGACTGCGTCAACATCGAGGTTGGTCCTGCCGGGAGGCAATTCGCCGCAAAAGCCCAGGCGCTTCGGCTTTAAGTTCTCATCGCAGCAGACAAACTGTGAATAAATAAACCCGCAGTCGGGCGACTGAATATGGTGCTTGTACATTACTTCAATGGCGTTTGGTTTAAGACAATCATCGCTGTCCAGGACGCCGACAAATTCGCTTCGAGCGGCCGAAACAGCGGTCCTGTGCGCCGCAGAGCAGCCCCTGTTGACATCATGCCTTATCAGGCGGATGCGACTATCGGTCAAATATTTTCTGATTACGTCAACGGAGCCATCTGTTGAGCAATCATCGACAATTATCAGCTCCCAGTCCTTAAATGTCTGATTGATGACCGATTCGATGGCCTGGCTTATATATTTAGCGTTGTTGTAATTAACCATCTCAATCGAGAACTTCGGCTTATAAGTATTTGTGGGCAATTGAGGCGAGGACAATATAGTATCGAACATCTTGCGATAATTCCGCGCTTTTGCTCGCCAGTCCCACTCGCGGATTGATTTTAGAATCTCAGTGCTTAAAGCTGTCCTTAAATCCGGATTATCACGAAGCATTTTGAGCTTCTCGGCAATATCCCGGACATCGCGTTCTATAAAGAAACCGTTGACTCCATTTTTTACAAGCTCGGACATATTGCCTACCCTGGTTGTCAGCAACGGCACTCCGCAGGCAGCGGCCTCGAGGCACGGATTGGGCGTTCCTTCGGCAACGCTTGCGCAAATATACACATCCAGCGACCTGTAAAATTCACGCATTTCATTCTGGTCGCGCCATTTTTCCTCTCTGGCGGCAATAACAAGATCTGCGCCCTCGACTGATTTCACCGCCGGGACAATGAACTCGTCAAAGCCGCGAACGTCACCGTTGTTCCTTAAGCTGCCGGCCCAGCCGACACGTAACGGCCCCGACTGTCTTTTTGTCTCCCCGGGCGTAAAAAATTCCGTGTCGACACCGTTTGGAGTATAAAATACAGGCGCGTCAAATAATTTTTCATATTCCTTATAAAGAAAAGGATTATTAACAAATATCGCTCTGCCAAGATTCCGCAAGACACGCAGTCCTTCGTCCCGGAACCTGCCCTGAACTTCCACATGAGAACAAATCCCCAACAACAGCTTATGTTTATTGCGCCGAAAAACCTCCAGCAGATTTCTCATATTGGGGTCGTTAAATTCCTTCCAGTGAAAAACAACGACGAGGTCCGCGCTGTCTATGTCAGATTCGGTAACGTCGGTTTTATACTTTTTGCGCATCTCATAGCCGTCGGCAAGGACGCGAATAATATTATTTGTTTTGAAATCAATCGCCCAGCTGGGCGAATCGACTATGAACAAAACTCCGGCTTTTTTACCGGCACCCGCCTGGCGTTCGGCCAGCGATATTTCTTTTCGCGGGCCACTTTTGAACTCGACGGGAACATCTGAAATTGTGAAGTGCCTCTTGCCCGACGGGGCAGGAGGGATCTCATCGACAAGATTCCAAGTCACAGAGACACCGGGGCCAAGGCCGGTTTTCATCCGGGCAATTAAATCTTCCATCACGGCGTTATCGAAGCCATCGGACTTCTGTACGGAAACAACGACATCGTTGATTGTTTTCTGTCTAACCTGAAACGCTTTGACGCCCCTTATATTATAAAACAGATGCGTGAAATACTCTCCGTGGATTAACCTGCCGTCAGGCGTTCGGATTGTGCTTGAAATCCTGCCCTTGATTTCACTGAGCAGCCCAAAGCCCCTTCCGCACGAGCAAACCTCATTCGACATTACGCCCACGTCGCCTATTTCATAACGTATAAACGGCATACCGTAATTAACTAAATCCGTAACGATAATACTTCCCGCCTGTCCCGGGGGCGCTGGACAGCCGTCTTTTATAACTTCAATCAGCCGGATATCCGAAAAAACGTGCATCCCTTTGTGTTTTTCACATTCGCACGCCAAAGACGGTATCTCACGTGAGCCATAGACCTCAAACACGGGGCACTGAAACACCTGCTCAATCAAGGCCCTCTGGTGAGGCCATAGCTTCTCCGCAGCCGACTCGATACAGGCCGGATGAGGCGCCTCGATGTTCTTTTCCTTGATGCAGGAGGCCGCAAGATAAAGCGACGACGCATAACCGCGAATCGCCCTGGGTTTCCATTTCACAAGCTGGGCGACAAACGCTTCTATCAGCTCAGGCGAGCAATTAAATGAATTGAGCCACTGCTGATTCTCAGGATATTGAGCCGGCACGTCCCTGTCACATCCCCAGATTAAAGCGAGTTTGTCCTGAGAATTATATCCGAGCCACTTTCGTAACCTAACCGCGGCCGCCGCCGTCCACTTCGCCGCCTGCGAATCACGATAAAAGACGAGAGGCATACCAGTCGAACCTCCGGTGACGTCGCGAAGAAAACCGGTTTCGGGAAAATTCGCCGCTTTAAGCTCATCGATGTGTTCCTGGATGTCCGCCTTTGTGAGAACCGGAATTTTTCTGAAGTCATCCATACTGCGGATGTCGCGAGGATGCAAACCGGCCCCGTCAAATCTCTCGCGATAGAACGGCACGTTTTCATAGGCATGCAAAAGCAAATCGAGTGTCCTTTGCCG
>CAYLXJ010000213.1:0-4991 GCA_964387385.1 uncultured Pirellulales bacterium | reverse complement strand
TTTAATCACAGACAGGGATAGAGCTTATGAAAAGAATACTTATTACGCTGTTTGTAATTCTCATCAGCTTTACACAGTTTGGCTTCGCCGAAAGGATTAAGGACATCGTCGATATTCAGGGCGTTCGTGGTAATCCGCTTTCGGGAGTCGGGCTGGTCATCGGTCTGGCGGGCACTGGGGACAGCTCCCAGCCGTCGAAGCAGATTCTGACAAATATATTGAGAGAGGCGGGGATAGTGCTTTCGCCGAGAGACCTGTCAGGAGGAAACATCGCAATCGTTATGGTTTCGGCGGAACTCGGCGCTTTTGCCAGAGTCGGTTCTCGTATCGACGCTGACGTTTCGGCAATAGGGGACGCAAAATCGCTGCAGGGCGGGATGCTGCTGCCTACGCCGTTGAAGGGACTCGACGGCCAGGTTTACGCAATTGCGCAGGGCGGCATCTCGCTCGGCGGCTGGGCGGCAGGGGGAAACGAAGCGGTAATATCGAAAAACCATCAGACCGTCGGCAGAATACCCGGCGGCGCTATCGTCGAGCAGGCGGAAGTCGCCTCGTTTATCGAGACAATCGGCCACAACCGGTTTATCGGCTTGAATCTGCGAAATGAGGACTTCACCACCGCGCAGCGAATCAGCAAAATAGTAAATGAGGCACATCCCGATTCGGCCGAAGTGCTCGACGGCGGAACAATTCAGGTGAAAATCCCCGACGGTGTTGACCAGAAAGGCATTGCCGGATTTATCGACTCAATCAGCCGGCTGGAGGTTACTGTTGACGTGCCCGCGGTCGTCGTAATAAACGAGCGTACGGGGACAATCGTCGTCGGCGAAAACGTCGGCATATCGGCGGTCGCGATTTCACAGGGAAGCCTGGTTGTCAAAATCAAGGAATCGGCGATTGTCTCACAGCCGATAGCGACTTTCTCGGACGCAGGAAATACCGAGGTAATTCCTGAGACAATCATCGGAGTTGAGGAAAAAGAGGCGTATTTGATACCGGTAACAAGGTCAGTAACCGTAGCCGACCTCGCCAAGACGCTAAACGCCATAGGCGCGACGCCCCGAGACCTCATAGCGATATTCAACGCCCTCAAAAAAGCAGGCGCCCTTCAGGCCCGGCTGGAGATAATGTAGGACTGTTTATGGATGGCTTGAATAACATATCGCCGCTCGTTGCTCGGCCTTCGGAACTCGAGGGCCGAGGGTCTGATGACGAATCCCGGCTTAAACAGCTGGCAAAGGATTTCGAAACGGTCCTGCTGACAAAACTCGTCGATGAAATGAAGGAGACCGTCGGCGACTGGGGTCTTGAGGAAGAGGACGTTGGTGCGGGCCAGATGCAGGGACTGTTCTGGATGTATCTCGCACAGGACCTCGGCGACAAGGGCGGGCTTGGTTTGTGGAAGGACCTGCATAGGTTCTTTACTGATATGAAAAGCCCGGCTGAACCACCAGCTTCTGAATCGATGGATGAGGTCTTATGAACGGACGATCGGCGCAATTATTACCTCAGATAGAGGAATTGTCGGGCGTCCTTAAAAAGGATATCGAGCATATTGAACGGACGTTATCGTATCTCGGCGAGCTTCGCGTTCTTGTTATAAAACGCGACGTTGGGGGGCTTACCCAACTTTTAGAGCAGATACAGGCCGAGTCGCAGGACTATTCTGCAATTGAAAAACGAAGACAAACATTACGCGGACAGCTCGCGGAATCATTCGGCTGCAAGCCGAAAGAGATGACGTTGTCGGTTATCCGGGAGCGCATCAGCAAAACAGCGGGGATGGTTTTGGCCGAAAGTCAGCAGAAATTGGCGGCTTTGGCAGTCCGGCTTAAAAGCGAATATATAACAACAGCCGCAATGCTGACGGAATGTGCGAGGATCAATTCGCTCCTTTTGAAAATTGTTTTTGAAAGAAGCAGGCCCGGCTTGGTCTGTTACGATTCACAGGGTGCTACAAAAAGAGAATCAAGTGCGGCGTTTATGAGTTTGCGCCTGTAAGGTTTACAGCGGGAAAGCGGATAAAATGTGGAATTTCGCAATAGGAATGAGCGGTTTGGACGCAGCCCGAAAGGGGCTTGACGTTATCGGCAATAATATCGCCAACGCCACTACCGAGGGCTATCATCGCCAGAGGGTGGAACTGGCGCCGGCTTATTCGCGCCTTGAAGGAGGAATACTGATAGGCGGGGGGGTTGAAGTCGAGAACATTACCAGAATGATTGATAACCTGCTCGAAGTCGAGATACTTCGCCAGCAGTCGTCGCTCGGCCAGGTCACGCAGGAATTGAGGATGCTGCGAGGCATTGAGTCGGCTTTCGGCGAGCTTACGGGCAATTCGGGTCTAAACGCATTAATTGATAATTTTTTCAATTCCCTCAGCGGCCTCAGCGCCCATCCCGAGCAGATTGTTTATCAGGAGCAGGTGCTGTCAGCGGCAGAGGCGATGGCATCTCGATTCAGGACGCTAAGCAGCTACCTGACAAATCTCGAAACGCAAATACGCCTTCAGGCAGGTAATATAGTTGAACAGATTAACGCTCTGGCGGGGCAGATTGCCGGACTCAACGGCCAGATTCAGCGGGTCGAAATGGGAGGGGCACAAGCGAATAATTTACGAGACCAGCGCGACCAGCTTATAAATCAGTTGTCAAAGCTTACGTCAGTTGAAACACAGCAAAGGGACTATGGTGTGGTCGATGTAGCCGTCGGCGGCGTGGCGGTAGTTATGGGGACCGATACCGTGCTCCTCGAGTCCGGCCTGAATAGCGACGGGCTGCTGGGTATCACGCCGGCAGGGTCTTACGCATATCAGACGACAATCGACGGCGGTACTCTCGGCGGATTATTGGCTCTGCATAATACTACCGCTGCAGATATCGAGGGCGACCTCGATACGCTCGCGCAGGCAATAATCAGTCAGGTAAATCAGTATCATCTCGGCGGGGTCGGCTCGGACGGGTCATTTACAGAATTGACCGGCTGGATTATGACAAGCGGCAATATCAGCGATTTTGTCCCGCCGATAAGCGACGGCTCAATATTTATTCGCGTTATCAATACCGCAACGGGCGAGATAACAAGACATCAAATCGATGTTGACGCCTCGACTGACACATTAACAACGATTGCGGCTGCCATTTCAGCAATAACGGGATTGAACGCCTCCGCGGCGAACAACCGGCTTAGCACTCAGGCGGAAACGGGATATAAATTTGATTTCCTGCCCGCCGTATTATCAGGACCGACGGCAAGTGATTTTACGGCCGGAATACCGCCCGCCGTAACGGTCTCAGGTATTTACACGGGCACACAAAATCAGACCTTTACATTTACTGTTGTCGGGACAGGCGAAATCGGCAACGGGACGCTTTCGCTTGAGGTAAGAGACGGCGCCGGCCAGCTCGTTGAAACGCTTAATATCGGCGACGGCTACGCGGCGGGTGATTTGCTCGAGTTCAATAACGGATTCAAAATCGCTCTTGGCGCGGGCAGCGTCAATAACGGCGATAGTTTCGAAGTCGATGCCTTTGCGGATACTGACACATCGGGCCTGTTGTCAGCAGTCGGAATCAACGCCTTTTTCGCGGGCGCCGACGCATCGAATATGACCCTGTCGGACAACGTTCTCAACTCACCCGGCAGGATAGCCACTGCTCTCGGCGCGGGTTTGACCGACAATACAAATGCTCTTCGGATGGCTTCGATAGGCAATCTCGAAATAAGTGATTTGGGCAACCTGACGCCCGGCCAATTTTATCGCCGGCTTGTGACCGATATCGGGCAGCAAATCTCAATCAAGCAGATGTCGCAGGCAAGCGCAGAGACGCTCGTGCAGAGCTTAATCAGCCAGCAGAGCGAAATCAGCGGCGTCGATATTAACGAAGAAGCGGCGCAAATGCTGGTTTTCGAACAGATGTTTCAGGCGATGGCAAAATACCTCGGGGCGGTCCAATCGACAATCGACGGCCTCATGGAACTGTTGTAATCGCGGCTTAAAACAGGTGATTAATGAGCGGCATACTTAGCAACGTATATAACAACGCAATGATAGCCCTGGCGCGTAACAGCGACGCGCTTATGCGTCTTCAGGAGCAGGCGTCCACCGGCTCGCGAGTGAACCGGCCATCTGATGACCCGACGTCGGCGTACTATATCCTAACGTTAAACAGCGAAAACAAGTCATTGGCAAACTACATCAACACCCTTGCGGACGTTACCAGTATGCTTCAGGTAGATTCGTCAATAATCGGCCAAATGGGCACAATAATCACCCAGGCGAGAGTCAGCATTACCCAGATTACAAGCGGCATTTATGACGAGGCAGGCCGTGAAAGGGCAGCAGAGGCAATCAATAGCGAGCTTGAGCAGCTTGTACAGTTGGCCAATACAAAACATAACGACCAGTACCTTTTCGGCGGCGGACGCAACGACGTGACGCCTTTTGCCGTCCAGCGAGTCAACGGCGAAATCACAGCCGTTACATATCAGGGTAGCTATGAAAACAGAAACGTCAACGTCGCTTCGGGGCTTACCTCAAGTGCATTTTACGTCGGCCAGGACCTTTTTCAATCGTCCGGCAGAGGCACGCCGGTATTTCTCGGCAATACAGGTGCCGCCGCGGGAACGGGGACATCCAGCGTAACAGGCGACGTCTGGCTGACGGTTACATTCGACGGCTCGAACTATCAGGTGTCAATCGATGACGGCGAGACGTTTGTAACGGTTCCTGCGGGCGGCCTGGCCAATCAGGCCGTAACGGATTCACGGACGGGAAAGGTGCTTTACGTTGACACGACAGGAATAAACAGTGAGGGTGTTGACCTTGTCCGCGTGCCCGGAACATACGATATTTTCACCGCCCTTATCAGTATCCGCGATATGCTCAGAAACGACAGGAACTTGTCTGACGCTCAGATTGAGCAGTTGCGAAACGCCTCAGTCGGGTCTCTGGAGGAAGTCCAGAACCTGCTTGCCCAGAAACAGACCTC
>CAYLXJ010000212.1:0-4999 GCA_964387385.1 uncultured Pirellulales bacterium | reverse complement strand
GACGGCGGAACTGGACGTGGTTGACCGCGTCGGCGGCGGCGATGGCTTTGCTTCGGGCTTTTTCTACGGGCTTTTGACGGGCCAATCCCCGCAGGACGCCGTAAAGCTCGGCTGGGCGCACGGCGCGCTTTTGACGACAACGCCGGGTGATACGACCATGGTTACGGCCGAGCAGGTCAAGGCATTTGCCGCAGGCGGCTCGGCGCGTATTCAAAGGTGACCTGATAAAATGTCACCGCAAAAGAGTTTCAATGTTCGTGATTTCGGGGCTGTCGGTGATGGTATCGCTGATGATACCGTTGTGTTTAAGAAAGCCATCGAGCAGGGCGGGAATATAATTGTTCCCGCTGGCAAATACCTGACAGGGCCGATTCGTTTGGAAAGCAATGTAAATCTGCATCTTGAAAAGGACGCTTGTATTGTATTCAGCGATGATTTTGAGAATTGGCCGGCGATTAAATCGAGATGGGAAGGCGTCGAATGTTTCGGCTACTCGCCCTGCGTTTACGGCGAAAATCTTGAAAACGTTTCAATCACAGGCACAGGAGTAATCGACGGCCAAGGCCAATCGTGGTGGAAGGAATTCAAGAGGCGTAAGTCGAGCGGACAAACACAGCCAAAATCGGCACGCGATAAGGAATTTGCCAAATATAGACCTGTCGGATTGCGGCGGTGGAGGCATAGGGTCGTTTTTTTTCAGGCCGCAATTGATTCAGTTTAATAATTGCACGAATGTGTTTCTTGAAGGATTTATTACTCGCAACTCGCCTTTCTGGAACACGCATCTTCTTTATAGTAAAAACGTTACCGTTAAAAACGTTACATTTCAGAATCCTCAGGACGGAATCAACGGAGACGGGCTTGCGATTGATTCCTGCGACGGCGTCGAGGTTATTGACTGCACTTTCGATGTTAACGATGACTGCTGCGGTTTTAAATCGGGTATCGGTAAAGACGGAATAAGAGTCAACAAGCCATGTCAAAATGTTATTGTGAAGAATTGTAAAATGCTTCGCGGCCACGGAAGCGTCGTAATGGGTTCTGAGACGGCGGGGGGAATTCGAAATATCGAAATCAGCGATTGTGTTTTTAACGGCAACGACAGGGGGCTTAGAATAAAATCCCGAAGAGGAAGGGCTGGCACCGTGGAAAATATCACGCTTAACAATATCACTATGAACGGCGTTGGCTGTCCTGTCGTGATGAATTTGTATTATGAATGCGGCGCCAAGGCAGAAGAAATCGAATCGATTTCCGACCGCAATCCGAGGCCTGTCACGGATACGACGCCGTGCATTCGAAACATAAAAATAACAAACGTTACGGCCGACAATGCCCAAAGCGCGGCAGCGTTTTTATTGGGGTTGTCTGAAAGGCCTATTGAGAACGTGCTTTTCGAAAATGTCAAAATAACAATGGCTAAAGATGGTAAACCCGCTCGCCCCGCGATGGCTTTCGGTGTCGGAGAAATGCAGGGTCAGCCAATCATCGCTGAATTTGTGAAAAATTTTGTCCAGAGGAGCGTGAGCGTAAGATGAGAACAATCAAAATTATCGCAGCAACGATTTGTGTCGTTTTATTGGGCGGATGTGCCGGGCAGACGAATACCGGCTGGAAACAGGCCGATGAGATTTTAAGCAGGATTAAGGCGCCGCGGTTTCCCGATAAAGATTTTACAATAACCGATTTCGGGGCTATGGGAGATGGGAAGACCGATTGCACTGAAGCGATTAAAAAAGCGATAACGGCCGCCAATATTGCGGGCGGGGGATGTGTGGTTGTGCCGGCGGGGGAGTATTTGACGGGGGCGATTTATCTCAAAAGTAACGTCAACTTATACGTATCGAAGGACGCTGTTGTAAAATTCTCGACCGACGCGAATCATTATCTGCCGGCGGTTTTTACGAGATGGGAAGGCGTCGAGTGTATGAATTACTCGGCGTTAATTTACGCTTACGAAGAGAAAAATATCGCGGTAACGGGCGAAGGGACTTTAGACGGGCAGGCAGGCGAGGAAAACTGGTGGAAATGGAGGACCCTTCAGCGACAGGACAGACAGGATTTGTTTGCGTACGGGAGAGACGGCGTGCCGGTTAAGATGCGGCAATTCGGCGGCAAATACCTGAGGCCTGCAATGCTGGAACCCGTCAAATGTGAGAATATCCTGATTGAGGGAGTAACAATTAAAAATAGCCCCTTCTGGCATATTCATCCCGTGCTGTCGCGGAATATTATCGTCAGAAACGTCCGCGTCGAGGGTATGGGGCCGAATAACGATGGCTGCGACCCCGAATCGTGCAAAGATGTTTTAATCGAGGGCTGCTACTTCGATGCCGGCGACGATTGTATCGCGATTAAATCAGGCAGAAATAACGACGCGAGGCGAGTAAACATCCCGAGCGAAAATATAATTGTCCGCAACTGCATTATGAAGGCAGGCCACGCAGGCGTCGCAATCGGCAGCGAAATCACGGGCGGCGCAAGAAATATATTCGTCGAAAAATGCACGATGGACGACCCTGAATTAGACAGGGCAATCCGGCTTAAAACAAACGCCGTCCGCGGCGGGTTTATTGAAAACGTTTACGTCAGGAATATTACCGTAGGCCAGGTGAAAGAAGCGGTGCTTTTGATTGATTTCTTTTATCCCGACGTAGAGAAGGGCGATTACAAGCCGGTTGTCCGCAATATCAATATGGAAAACGTAACAAGTAAAAAAAGCAAACACGCCCTGTTCCTGCGGGGCTTCGACGATGCCCCGATAACCGACGTTACCCTGAGAAACTGCACGCTCGACGGCGTCGAAAAACCCGATGTTATCAGCAACGTCAAAAATCTTGTGCTGGAAAATGTGAAAATCAACGGCAAACAGATGCCGCAGAGTTTTTAGCCACAGAGGTCACAGAGAACACAGAGATAAGTTAAAAAACAAATACGAAATCCGAAATTCGAAACAAATTCCAAATCCTAATTAAATAATGACCAAAACAAAAAGAAAAACAGGTTTTCGGTTTTCAGCGAGAATTTGCAGGAATAAAGTCGTTTTTGACAAAAAGAAGCTCTTTTTGCAAAGGGAAAAGCCGGTTTTCGAATCGCGGCGTCGTATTTCAAGCTTCATATCTATCGGTTCAAATTTGTTATCATAGATTTCCAGTTTGACGGGGTAGAAAAACAATTTGATTTCATCGATACAAAATTTGCCTGCCATAAAAACTGGCTTGAAATCCATCAAAGCAACTTTGTTTTCGTAAGTTTCATATTTGCAGCCATAGATTTCAAATTTGTAATCGACGATTGCAAGCTTGATTTCGATGATTGTAAACAGGTTTATTGTTTCGTAAATCGTTGAAAACGCGTTACTTATGGCAAATAGGCGATTTGGGGGAGGATTTTAATCCCTTTTTTGTTATATGACCTTTGTTAATCGCCGAAGGATTTATAGCCGCGAAAAGGCACAAGAGGCACAAGAAATTAAATTGTTTTATAATTTTGAGCTTTATGTACGTTTTTGTGGCTAAAAAAAAATAAGGAGAAAGAAAATGCAATGTCCAAGACAGCAGATGCAGGTCGTCGAATTAGCTGAGAGGATGATAGCGGGTATTTCGGAACACGCGGAGAAATTCCCCAGTTGCGATACCGCCGGTTTGCAGTTGCTGCGTGATGAATTCATGCAGGCAAGCGCTGGTTTAAACGATGCCGAGGCGCAGGCGAAAATAGCTGCCGAGGACAAGCTGCGGAAATTTAAAAAGCTGCAAATGGAAATAAAGCGGCAGTTAAAATACGGCACAGCCGATACGAGCAATAATCCCGAAGAAGTTGTTTTAATGGGCTGGGGGATAAGATGCGCCCCGCAGCAAATTGAAATCCCCGCCTCGCCGGGGAATTTGAGGATTACCGCGCAAGGCGATAATGGATTGCTTTGCCTTGTCTGGGAAAAAGGAAAAAACAACGGCGGGCCGGTCCGTTCATATATAATCGAAAGAAAGCAGTTCAACGGCGACTGGTCCGAGTGGCAATTTGCAGGAACTTCTTATAGCGGCAATGTAAAATTGACCAAACAGCCCATCGGAATAAAACTCGAATACCAAGTCCGGGCATCGAATACCTCAGGGGAGAGCTATCCGTCGAATACTATTGCTGTTGTTTTATAGTGTAAAGTTTAAAGCTTAAAGTACAAAGCCATAACGTAAAACTATCAACTTTAAGATATGGTTTTGGGTTTTTACTCTTTAAGTTCTTCAGCTATTTAGTAAGGTGTCCCCGGAATTCCGGACAAGCCGGTCGTCCGCAATATCAATATGGAAAACGTAACAAGCAAAAAAAGCAAACACGCCCTGTTCCTGCGGGGCTTCGACGATGCCCCGATAACCGACGTTACCCTGAGAAACTGCACGCTCGACGGCGTCGAAAAACCCGATGTTATCAGCAACGTCCAAAATCTCATTCTCGAAAACGTTAAAATCAACGGCAAACTTTTGCCACAGAGATTATCAGCCACAGAGGACACAGAGCACACAGAGAAATAGCTTTCTTGACACAGAATTGTCCGTTGAAGGCGGGTTTTCTACCGATTAAATTTCAACGTCTAAATCTTGTGAGTTCTCTTCTTCGATAAATCTACTCAGGGCAGGTAATCTTTCACCCTTGAAACCCGGGCTTTTTTTGTATATTATTTTATGAGGTATTTAAAGTTATGAAACGAATATTCCTTATCTCAGGCATTATTGTATTCTCATTGTTTACGCCTTTGAGCTTGCTCCCATTACTTTTTATTATCAACACTGTTAATCCTATGGCATTAGCGTTTGTAACATCATTTGAAGTAACAAACAAATCCGATGAAAACCTTTTGGTAATACCTGTCGGCACACTAAATAA
The DNA here is from genome assembly GCA_964387385.1 of uncultured Pirellulales bacterium. GTDB lineage: Bacteria > Planctomycetota > Phycisphaerae > Sedimentisphaerales > Anaerobacaceae > Fen-1362. Next base: position 121 of record CAYLXJ010000212.1, on the reverse strand, counting down.
TGGGCAAAAACGTGTATTGCCTACATTCTCGAGAAGGTTCCCGGCAATACCTCGACTCACTCGACAACTATACCCCTACCCATTGTCAAGACAGAAAACGGAAGAATTTAAGATGGATTCA
>CAYLXJ010000211.1:0-5007 GCA_964387385.1 uncultured Pirellulales bacterium | reverse complement strand
AAATCCACCTTAACTCACCTCAATTTTGCGCCCAGTTTTTGGGGAGGATTATAAATTGATATCGGGATTTCTTGTCTTAAGTTCTTCAAGCGAGTTATGAAAATATTTTGCAATGTATTCGAAGGCATCTTTTTTAAAATTATCTTTCTCGTAATCCGTAAATTTCTTTTTGATCGCTAAATTACTTGATCTGACATTATCAACAATAATATCTTTCGAGTTGGATTTATCGGCTTGATAATTTTCTTGTAATCTCTGATTTTTACTTTTGTTTTTGTTCCCAGATATTTCAAAAATTACCCTTCGAATTTCCTCAGTAATTTCGTTGAAGGCTTTATTTGGATTCGGGTAATCAGATACAGGCTTCCCGTCCTTGGGGCATACAAGCAAATCTCGTAGAGGTGTGTTCTTCCAGTCGCAATGATCCAATATTATTGGAATAACCCATGCAATTCCATTTTTCCTCATTTTGAAGGCTTTTTGCATTTCTTTGCTGTAGCAATAATCAGATGCGAGAAAATCGGGGCTGACCAAAAGCAATATAAGATTAGACTCAGTTAAATTTTGATCGATCTCATTGTCTAAATCAGTCCCCGCTAATATTCTCCTATCATACCACGTTTCGATAAGCCCTTCTCTTTTAAGCACTGTAAGATGCTTTTCAAGTTCATTTCTTTCAGTTTCATCCTTATGGGAATATGCAAAGAATACTTTAATCATAATATGATTTTCCGAGGAACATTTTATTTTAAATTACATTTAACTATATTATGCTCTTTCTACTGGCCCACCGCAATACGGACATCTAACTGGCGATCCATGAATTCTCTTTTCCTCCGCTTCACCTTCTTCATACACTTCCACAACAAATTCTCGCCGACATTTTTTGCATACGAATTTTCTTTTTTTCATATCTGTTCTCTGTCTAAAATAATATTCCCATATCAGTTTTTATCGCGGAAGCCCGCAGAAATGGAAGGCGGAGTGGTTGTGGCAATAAAGTCATAACTACTTCGACGATCCATCGTCTGATGGTCGTCCTTATCTTTTACAATGCCTTTTTATCGTGCAAACCCCGTGCCAGATTATCCCTTTTACAATGCCCGTAAATTTCTTTAAAAATACATATATTTCGACACAACCAATCTTATTTTTCCTGTCAAAATGACTTGCCTGCCAAGCTGGCAGTTTTAGGTTAACTCACTCGCCCTCGGTTAACTCAGGGGGAAAACCTTCGCGGGCAGGCGATACAATTTTCCTGTGCCCTTTTGTCAAGAAATTAAGACCCAGGACGCCGGAGTCCTGAGACAAGTTCAGAGAAGAAAGCCGGTTTCAAGCCCTTGACAAAACGCTCAAATGCTGCGCAAATGTTCTCTAAATGTCACGTTTTGAAGAAAGCGGCTGCAAATTAACATCAAATCAATCACTCGAAAGGAGACGTTTATGAAATGGTTACAGGAATTCAAGGCGTTCGCGGTGAGGGGTAATGTTGTCGATATGGCTGTAGGTATCGTAATAGGGGCGGCGTTCGGGAAAATCGTGTCGTCGTTCGTGGCAGACGTGATTATGCCGCCGATTGGGCTGCTCATAGGCGGGGTCGATTTCAGCAATCTGGTTATCACGCTGAAAGAAGCGGTGCCTGCAATAGAGGCAACCGCCAATGCCGCCGCGGTCGCCGCCAAACCCGCGGTAACGCTCAATTACGGGAAGTTCATCCAGGCCATCATTGACTTTGTCATCATTGCCTTCGCAATCTTCGTAGTAGTCAAGGGAATTAACGTTCTGAAGAGAAAAGAGGCCGCCAAGCCATCGGCACCGCCTACACCGTCGGCTGAGGTTGTGCTGCTTACCGACATCCGCGATATCCTGCAAAAAGGCCGTTAATGATTGTGCAAACAGGCGATTGGCCGTCGTATTGCGGAAAGATTTATCTTGCTTTCTCGGCGCTTCCGGGTACAGTTTAGGGCAGGAAAGCGGTTAGCGGCTGTTTAATATATGTACATATATTAAAAAGCCGGCTATTTATTGAACTTTATCAACAGTTTCGGAAAGGGGAAAAAATGAACACCTTAACAAAAGTTGTATTGTGCATCGCGCTTGCCGGCTGTGTGCTCGGTTTAGGCGGGTGCGGCAAAAAGGCCGATGAAAACAAACCCATCGCGGAAGTCCAGGCCGAGGCAGCAAAAATGAACGTCGAGCAGCTTAAGGCAAAGGCAATGGAGTACAAAGAGGCCCTGGTCGCCAAAAAGGCGGAGATTGAGAAAGTCGCCGCCAAGCTGAAAGAGATTCCGGTCACCGAGCAGTTAGGCGCCGAGGCCAAAGCCCTGCAGACCGAAATCACCAATCTCAATAAGTCGGTGGGCGCACTTACCGAACGTTTCCAGATATACTACAACAAGCTCAAAGAAATGGGCGGCGACGCGGCAGGGCTTGAAATCTAAACTGACTTTTGTTTTCTTTTCCTGCGCACTTGGTAGCAGTACGGTAAATAACGGTTTTTTTGAAAGGATAAATAAATGAAACCGCTGATAAGGGCTTGTTTTTGCCTACTGCTGGCATCGTTTTGTGTGGTTTTTGTCGCAGTTTCAAATACTACGGCCCAGGAGACAGCAACAACAGAAACGAAGACGGGGACAGAGCCATTGGTTGATATGGCCGCGGTTCGAAGCACACTTCACAGCGTGGAGGAGTTTTTAGCGACCAAAGGCGTGGACTACGGGCTTAGAATCCTTGCGGCGATTGTTATTTTCCTTGTCGGGAAATGGCTGACCAGGATACTTACAAATCTAATCGGTCGGGCAATGGCCAAGGCCAAGATAGAGCCGACGCTGGTTAGCTTTGTAAAGAACGTATGCTACGTGGGATTAATAGTGTTTGTCGCGATAGCCGCTTTGTCTGCCCTGGGGATTCAGACGGCACAGTTCATAGCGGTGGTCGGTGCAGCGGGCCTGGCGATAGGTCTGGCTTTACAGGGTTCTCTATCCAACTTCGCCTCCGGCGTTCTTCTGATAATATTAAAACCCTTCAAGGTAGGTGATTTCGTCGAGCTGGCCGGCATAAAAGGAACGGTTCAGGAGATTCAAATATTCAACATTGTGCTGAACAGCCCCGACAATATCCGGGTGACCATTCCCAACGCTCAGGTGACGGGCGGCAGTATTTTGAACTACACAATAAACGGCTCCAGACGAGTTGACCTCGTATTCGGCGTTTCCTACGGCGATGATATCAACAAGGCAAAAAAGGTAATCGAATCGGTTCTGGCCGGCGATTCAAGAGTCCTGAAAGACCCCGCGCCGACGGTGGCAGTAGTAGCTCTCTCAGATAGTTCCGTGAATTTTGTGTGTCGTCCGTGGGTGAAACCGGCGGATTACTGGGACGTTTATTTCGATACCACCGCCAAGGTCAAGCTCGCTCTCGAAAGCAACGGCCTGACGATACCGTTCCCGCAGAGAGATATTTATATAAAAAGCGCTCCTAAATCAGGCACAGGACTTTGATGAAAGGAAAGCCGACAATGGTGAATAAAAAAGTATCGCTATTGCTTATCCTGGCGTTTTGTTTCACCGGGAGCGTCCAAAAATGTATCGCTGATGAGCAAGCAGACAGTAACGTAACGTTTTTATTAGGCCCCGGCGTTGTTATTACAGACAAGCCCTACAAAGGGGTCGATTCGAGCGTTTTCCCGATACCGCTGATAAAACTCATAGCAGGCCGTTTTTACATATCGGGTACGACGGCTGGTTACCGACTTTTGGCCGATGACGGCTGGAATTTCGACGTTATAGGCAAATGGCGGTTCGACGGTTATGACGCCGACGACAGCGGCCGGCTCGATGGTATGCACAACAGAAACCATACCTCTGATATCGGCGGGGAGTTCACGCTTACCGGCGACTGGGGCGAGGCGTGGATAAGCGCCGTTACTGATGCGTTCAGCCAGCACGACGGGCAGGAAATCAAACTCGGCTACACTAAGCCGTTTGTTTTTAACAAGCTTACAATTTCGCCTGCCGGGGGCCTGATTTGGCAAAGCAATAATCTTGCGAACTATTATTACGGCGTCCGCGCCGATGAGGCAAGGCCCGGCAGACCGACTTCTCATATTGGCGATTCTACAAACTGGTTTGTCGGCCTGAAGGCGGAATACCAGGCAAGCGAACGGTGGACGTATCTGGCGGGCGTAACGTATCAATTTCTCGACAGCAAAATCCGCAAAAGCCCCATAGTTGACGACAGTTTCACTCTTTCCGTTCTGGCGGGGGCAATGTATAAATTCTAATATTGCAATATGAGGGGAGAAAGCCGATGCGGGTCGTTATTACCGGGGCGACGGGGCTTATCGGAAGAGCGCTTTGTGAAAAGCTTCACAGCGACTATGAAATTATCGCCCTATCCCGAAATCCTGAAAAATCACGACTCGGTCAAAATGTAACGGCAGTAAAATGGGATGCAAAAACTCAGGGTGATTGGTCTAAGCATATCGATGGAGTGTATGGCGTAATAAATCTGGCGGGTGAACCAATTGCTTCGGGCCGATGGACACGGGCCAAAAAACAGCAAATCCTCGAAAGCCGGCTCAACGCCACGAACGCCATAATCGAGGCCATATCTTCTGTAAAACAAAAACCGCAAGTCCTTATTCAGGCCTCGGCAGTCGGCTATTACGGCTTTGAAAACCCTCATCCGGTCGATGAGGCCGCGGAGAAAGGCGGTGGGTTTCTTGCCGAAGTATGCGTAAAATGTGAACAGTCCTCAAAACCAGTCGAGCGATTCGGGACGCGACTTGTCATTATTCGCACGGGAATGGTCCTAAGCATCGAAGGCGGTGCATTACCAAAAATGATTACGCCCTTCAAATTGTTCTTAGGCGGCTGGCCGGGGACGGGAAAACAGCGGGTGTCCTGGATAGCAATGGACGATGAAGCAGCCGCAATAAAATTCCTTCTCGAAAACGGCGCTTCTGCCGGCGTTTTTAATCTCACGTCGCCTAATCCGGTAACAATG
>CAYLXJ010000210.1:0-5023 GCA_964387385.1 uncultured Pirellulales bacterium | reverse complement strand
AACCGAGAATTTTGCATAGCCGGGCCATATGAACGTCTATGGGAACAATGAGTTTCGACTTGTCGATTGATTTCCAGAGACCCGCGTCAACATCGTCGCTTCGGACCATCCAGCGTAAAAACAGGTTGAGCCGTTTGGCTGCGCCCCCCCTGCCGGGACCAGCGAGAAGAAACGCAAGCCCTTTTGATAATCGGCCTTTGTGGGTTGAGCGATGCATATCCAGTAATGAATCACAAAATCGCGTCAGGGCATGGACAATATTTTCGTCGCCTTGATTAAAAAACCTAAGGAAGTATTTTTCGATGCTACTAAATTCAATAAGCGTCTTTTGAAGCAATATAAGCAAATCCGAAATATCGTCGCCCGTATTAAAACGATGCTTAAAATTCTTAAGTGCCTCCCTGTCATGGACTGAATAGTTAGCTACAAATTCATAAGGGCTTTTGCCCATTCGGCCAAAGAGGTTCCGCAAGTCCTTTTCAATCTGCTCGACCCGGCCATATGCGAGTGTCGCGGCAAGGAAGCCGGCAATTTCCATATCCGCGGGATTCGAATACTCGTAAACAAACTGCAAAGGGTCGGGCTTAATCAACTCCCGGCAGCTGTATTTGTCATACAACTTATCGAGAACGATTTTGAGTCCTTCGCGCTGTTCCACGTCAGGTTCGCAAATCAAATTTGTCATCATCTACTAATGGGCGTGCTCTTTCTCACCAAGATACGACTCACGGAATTCCGCCAGAAGGTTCTTAAGCTTTTCCACGTTGGCAAGGTCGGTTGACTGTTTTGTCTTCATCGAGGTAACGAGCATCTCGTGCAGAAGCGTGAGCTGCTTTATGTATTTTTCATAAACGGCGGCGTCCTTTTTATCGACGGGGACTATGCGCTGCGCCATAAAATAATAGGTAATAATCTGCTCGGTATCATCCGCGTGCTGGTCTTTTACGTTGACCCATCGGACAAGCTGGTTCATATTCTTTTTTGGGTCAGCAGACAGTTCCTCAATGGTTTTCATCGCTTTTTCTACCAGCGCGGTGTTCTCGGAGATTTTATTAAACCGGGCGGGGTCATCATAAATTCCGCACGGCACCTGGCAATGCGAATAAACAATCGGCGTAACGAGCACCGCCATAACCAGGAAAATTCCTAAAATTATTTCTCGCTTTCTGTTCATTCTCAGGCCTCCTAAATTATTTTGTTAATATTGTTCGAGATGATGAAATTCGGCGTTTTCCAGCCAGGTTTGCGGCCGGGAAATAAACTCAATTATGTTATCGAGAAGAAAATAGTGTTTATTTTCCTCTTCGGCCAGCGTGTTGAAAATCGCCTTGTGGGCGGGATTTTCGGATTCTTTTGCCTTCTGGCGGTAATAGGCGCGGCTGTCTTTTTCTATGTCCTGTGCTTTTCTGTAAAGGTCAATCTGGGTATCGCCGAACTTGAACTTTTCACGGCTTTGCCTCATTTTGGCGAAAATGGTCTTGGCGTTGGTCAGCAGTATCGTTTCGGGAACCTCGGCGGGGAAACCCTGTTTCATTTTCAGAATGATTTCGTAGTGGCTGTGCTCCTCGTCGGCAAGCATTGTAAAAATACTGACAAGCCCCTTATGGGGAGCATTTCCCGCGAGCTTGCGATACAATTCCTCGGCTATTTTTTCTTTTTCCAAAGCGAACTCAAATATGTCCATAAGCTCTCTCCTTAAACATTCTTGTCAAACTTCCACCAAGCCACGCCACTTTTTCCCGTCTGATTCGATAAGGCGGTCTGCTTCAGGGAAGCTTTCGCAACCCGCCGGGTATTCGTATAGTTTGCCTTGTCTATTTTCCCAGGCCGCAAGAACCGGCTCAAGCAATTTCCATGAGACCTCGACATCGTCCTGTCTTGTAAAAAGCATCTGGTCGCCGAGCATACAATCCAAAAGCAGCCGCTGGTATGCCTCGGGAGGATTTCCCAGAAAAACCTCTGCGTAGCTGAAATGCATATTCAAAGTCCCAATGCAGACCTTCGAGCCTGGACGTTTGGCCTGAAAGCTAATTGAAATTCCTTCTTCCGGCTGTATTTGCATAATAAGGGTATTTGCGGGCAAATCAGTCAGGCCTATCGAAGCGAACATCGAATGAGGGATTTCTTTAAATACGATAGCAATTTCGGTGTCCTTCGCGGCGAGTCGTTTACCGGTCCTCAGATAAAACGGCACGCCCTCCCATCGCCAGTTATCGACGAATAATCTTGCAGCTACGAATGTTTCGGTTATCGAGGCCTTATCGACATCCGGTTCTTCTCTATAGCCGGGGACCTTTTGGCCGTTAATAATACCCTGCGTATATTGAGCCCTGACAAAACCGCTCTCGACGCTCTGCGCGTTCAATGGACGGATACACCGCAGGAGCTTGACTTTTTCGTCCCTGACTTCGTTGGCCTCGAAAGATACGGGCGGTTCCATACCGACAAGTGCAAGCATACCGAGCATATGGTTCTGAAACATATCGCGAAGGGCGCCCGCTCTGTCGTAATAGCCGCCTCGCTGCTCTACGCCGACGGATTCAGCGATTGTGATTTGTATATGGTCGATAAAATTACGGTTCCAGACCGGCTCAAAAATAGTGTTGGCAAAGCGGAACATCAGGATATTCTGGACGGTTTCTTTTCCGAGATAATGGTCGATGCGATAAATTTGACTCTCTGAGAAATGTTTCTGAATCGCCCGATTAAGCTCAGTAGCGCTTTTTAAGTCCCTGCCGAACGGTTTTTCAATTACTACGCGGACACATTCGCATTGCGGGCCGTAAGAACAAGACAATCCTGCCTTATCGAGGCCTTCCACAATAACCCCATACAATGTCGGAGGAACCGCCAGATAAAAGACGCGGCTGCCTTCAACACTATGATGATGGTCAAGCTCGTTCAATTTTACGGCGATTGATTTGTAAAATGATTCATCGCCATAATCGCCCACGATGTAATGTAAACTTGTAGTAAAACGGTTCAGGACATCTGTCGAAACGCCGCCCTGGGCTTTGCGCAGGGCTTCGGCAGAAGTGTCTCGGAACTGCTGGTCGGTAAATTTACTTCTGCCGCAACCAAGAAAATAAAAATTGGGATTAAGAAGTTCGCGGACGAAAAGCTCAAAGACGCTGGGCAATAGCTTTCTCTGGACAAGGTCACCTGAGGCACCAAATACAATCAGGCCGCAGGGCGGCGCCTTGATTTCCGCACAGGCGATTTCCTGCGACAATTTCGGCCTGATTTTGTCCATATAATTACTCTTCAAGCGGCTCAAATTCGCTCTTACCGGCGCCGCAGTCGGGGCAAACCCAGCTATCAGGTATATCCTCGAAGGCCGTCCCCGGCTCAACGCCATTGTCAGGGTCGCCTTGAGCAGGGTCATAAATATATCCGCACATTATGCATTTATATTTTTTCATAAGGTCTCTCCATCAAATCATATATCAGAAAATAAGCCGGACAAACTCAGCGGGTTCAAGCCGGAACGCAGAACCGATTCCTTCAAAAAAACCGTGTCGGGCAATCAAGTGAATGTTTAAATCAGACCATCGTATCGTCTTGCCTGATTCGATATTCTTTAACGTCGTAACTCTTTTATCAAACCTGCCCGGATGAACCCAGGGACAAACGAGAAATCCTTTGGCCTCATCAACCATTGCTTGTCTGCGATTATCGATTGTTACCCACGTGCCAAGTCCCTTTACGGCTGCATCGGTAATTTGCTGCATACGTTCTGCGATTTCCAAAGCCGTTTTACCGAGCGTCAAAAGCTGCGACGAATCAGCATCGATTATTTCATCGACAGCGCGGATATCAGTCCCCATAAAACCTCCGGCTACTATTTTTGACGAGCGAAGCATTTGCTCGAGTTCGGCGCTTTGAGGGGACTTTTTCATATCAGAATAATCCTGCTGTTCATTCTCACCGCTTCGACCACGGGTTGTTTTTATCGTGTATCGGTTATGCTACTCACTACGAGCCGCGAAATCCCAACCGTTTAACTTTCATCCATGTTCGCAAACTCCATTTAAGCAAAACCAGGTGGCCAAGCTCTTCGTCGATAATAGTGTCAACCTTGTCTCTGCCGGCCTTAGGGCTTACAAGCTCTTTAAGGGCCGTGTAGAAAACAATCGAGTCCTTTTCGGCGGCGACGGCGATCTGCAGGATTTCCTTCATCGATTCAGCACCGGTAAGCTTTTCGGCCCGGCTTCTTTTGCCTTCGGTTCCGTGGCTGTCGGCCATCGCCTGCAGGTAAATAATCGCCTGGTTTTCGGGATCGTAGGTCTCGGGCTCCTTTTCGCCGGGCGTTAATTGTGAACGCATTTCCTTGAAGATTTGGCAGTGGTTATCTTCCATCGCCGCCAAATCGACAAATAGCTTCTGCGTCGTCTTGTCGTGAGACCTCTTAGCGGCGTCACGATAAAAGCCGGCGGCGTTGCGCTCTATTTGCTCGGCCATTTCAAATATTTCGTCGGCGTTGAATGTTATTGCCATTAATCGCCCCCTTTCTTTCTAAGACCAAGCTCTTTATCAAGCATAAAAACTGCCTGCGGAATATCTTCCAGCATTTTAAGCTTGGTGACAATATCACTGGCGTTTTTCTCTTCCTCCACCTGCTCGGTTACAAACCACTGAAGGAATATAGCAGTTGCGTGGTCTTTTTCCTTTTCGGCCAGCTCGACGAGACCATTTATCAGACCCGTTACCTTCTGCTCATGCTTATAACCTGCCTCAAAAACCGCCAAGGCCGATTTCCACTCAGCCGGCGGTTTGGCTATAGCGTCGAGTATCACCCGGCCGCCTCGCTCATTTATGAATTCACAAATCTTTTTAGCGTGGGTCATTTCTTCCTGCGACTGCACGCACATCCAGTTGGCAAGGCCGCCGAGATTGACCGACTGGAAATACGCCTCCATCGCAGAATAGAGATACGCCGAATAAAGTTCGGCATTAATCTGGCCGTTCAATGCATCCTGAATTTTTTTACTTATCATTTTAAAACCTTTCAATATATGTCCTT
>CAYLXJ010000209.1:0-5062 GCA_964387385.1 uncultured Pirellulales bacterium | reverse complement strand
GCAGTCGTTCATAACGGTATTATCGAAAACTACTCAACGCTGAAGACCTGGCTTAAAAGCGAAAAGGTCCCGATTGACAGCGATACCGATACGGAAGTAGTAGCAAACCATATCGGGTATTTTAACTCAAAATGCGACAACGATGAGCGGACAAAAAAGCCCGCAGGCCAGGGCAGATTCGAATGGGCAGTACAGCGGGCGCTTAGGGAGGTCCACGGCACATACGGACTGGGGATACTTTGCTCGGACTGCCCCGATACTTTCATCGGCGCTAAAAAGGGAAGCCCGCTGATTTTAGGCGTGGGCGACGGGGAATATATTATGGCTTCCGACGCTGCGGCAATCGTCGAGCATACGGCAAGGGCGATATATTTGTCTGATAACGAAATGGTAATTGTTACGCCGGAGGGTTTTCACACCAAAACCATTGATAACATCGCCGTAACAAAGGAGCTGCAGGAAATCGAATTTTCATTAGAGCAGATAGAGTTGGACGGCTATAGCCATCATATGCTCAAGGAAATTTTCGAGCAGCCAAAGTCGCTGACGACCTGCCTGGGGGGACGTTTAGACGTCAGCAACGCAAGAATCCGGCTGGGCGGTATCGAAAGCCATATGCGTGAATTGACCAGGGCCAAGCGGCTGATTATAACCGCCTGCGGCACGGCCTTTCACGCGGGGCTTGTAGGCGAGTTTCTTTTCGAGCAGCTCGCGAGGATTCCCACGGAGACCGAATACGCCAGTGAATTTCGATATCGCAACCCGATTATCGAGGACGGAACCATCGTTGTCGCGATAAGCCAGTCGGGTGAGACGGCCGACACACTTGCGGCCATCGAGCAGGCAAAAGAGCGCGGCGCAACGGTATTGGGCATAGTCAACGTTGTCGGTTCATCAATTGCAAGAACTACCGACGCCGGCGTGTATCTGCACGTAGGCCCCGAAATAGGCGTCGCAAGCACAAAGGCCTTTACGGCGCAGGTGGCCGTATTGACTATGATTGCGATAGAATTGAGCAGACGCCGGCTTATCAGCAGTGATGAGGCGACAAGATACATAAAAACGTTGTCTGAAATACCGGAAAAAATCACGCGGATTCTTGAGCTTTCTGACCAGATTAAAAAAATCGCCGAGGCGAACATCAACAGAGACAACTGGCTGTTTTTGGGCAGGGGGGTTAACTATCCGGTTGCTCTCGAGGGCGCTCTCAAACTCAAGGAAATCAGCTATGTGCACGCCGAGGGGCTGCCCGCCGCGGAAATGAAGCACGGGCCTATTGCACTTATTGTTCCGGGGATGCCTGCGGTCTTCATCGCCACGGCCGGGCCCCAATACGATAAAATCATCGGCAATATCTGTGAGGTACGCGCACGAGGCGGAAAAACCATAATCGTTGCCACCGAGGGCAACGACCACATCAAACAATACGCCGATTTTGTAATACCCATACCGGATTCCCCGGAGCTTTTGCAGCCGATGCTTGCCGTTATTCCGCTTCAATTGCTCGCTTACCACGCCGCAGTCCTGCGAGGCCACGACGTCGATAAGCCCCGCAATCTCGCTAAAAGCGTTACGGTTGAGTAAACGGAGGACAGAAGACGGAAGACAGAAGACGGAAATTAGCGCGCAAACAGCATTATGCCATTTTGTTCGGCTTTACTTTAGTCGAGCTGCTTGTCGTCATCGCGATTATCGGCTTGCTGCTGGCTGTCTTGATGCCCGCGCTCGGAAAGGCAAAGGCAATGGCAAGACGGACTGTCTGCTCGAGTAATCTCAAACAAATCGACCTTGCAATGCACTCATACTTGAGCATAAGCGACGATACATATCCCGCCGCTCAGGACCCCATATCAACAAGTCCGTACTACTGGCTTTGGATGGGACGAGGTTTTCGAAAATTCCTCGCAACTCATCTCGGCGGCAAAATCGATGCTAATTCCCCCTCGGTTCTTCTTTGCCCATCGGACAAGTCAGACCCGTTGAGGTGGGAATCGACAAGTTACAGCTACTCGATGGCGTTCTATCACAGTCCGGAACAGATTAACGAAATGAATAACGCAACATATACCTATCTGGCTGTTTATGCGTTGTCTTATCCGCCCATTCCGCAAAAGACGGTGAGCGTGGCCAAGGCCGCGGAGAAGATAATTCTGGGTGAATGGCTGAGTAATCATCAGCGGACCGATGATGTCAAGGACGACGGCTGGTGGTGCCTGGCGGGCCGGCGAAACTTTCTGTTTGTTGACGGCCACGTGCAATTTTTAAAAGCGGAAGAAATACGCACAGCCAATGACGGCAATCCGAATCCGAACCTCACAAAAAACGGCATTCGCGGGATTGACTGGCCGAGATAATCTAATCGGGCTGAAATTGCCGATATTTAGGGATATGGCAGTCAAACCGGCAAAAAACGAATTAATCATTAAAGCGATTTTATTTTTTAGTTTTGCGTTTGCGCCGGCCGGCTGCAAGGACGACGAGAAGCAGAAGGCGATAGCCGAGGCGGCGCAGGCGAAAATCGAGATTGTCAAGCTCAACGCTGAGATTGTCCGGCTTAAGGGTGAAATCTGGTACCTGAAAGGGAATCTGCAGACCGCGGAACAGGCCAGGGACAAATTACGCGAACAATTAGACCGGCTTCTCGAAGAGCAGGATATCACTGTGACCGAGTCGCAGGAGGCACAGGAGGAAATCGACAATCTCAAGGAGACGCTTGTTCAGCAAACTAAAAAGGCGGAGGAGCTTGAAAAGCAGGTCGAGCAGCTCAAAGCGATAATTCGTGAGCTTCAGGACGAAATTGAGGAGCAGGCCGGGCAACCGCCGGAAGCGCCGCCCGAAACAAGGCAGCCGCAGGACACTGAATGAAATGTAAAAATATGGTCAATTATGCGGCAGCTTGGCTTCGATGAATTTAACAATCGAATTGACTGTGAACAGGTCCGCCAGTTTGTTGATATCTGGGTCGTTCTGGAAGGCCGATGTATCAGTGTGAGGCATTTTTTCCTTTAATTCCGCAAGGCCTTTCTGAGTGAGCTTGCCGTTATTGACAAGCTGGGGATTGTTCAGCATCGTCTCGGCGGGAAAAAGCTCTTCTCTCGGGATTTTTATTCCGAACGCCTTTTCCAACCGGAACACGATATCGAGAAAATCGATGCTTTCGGCCCCTAAATCTCCCATCAAAGTTGCGTCGGCGGTCACCTCTTCCTCATCGACGCCCAACGCGTCAACCAGCACCTCCCTGACCTGCTCGAAAACCGCATCTTTGTCGATAGTCATATTCTCCCACTTTTCATTTTGAAACAATTAACCGGCCTGCCGGCTTTCTCGCTATCCGACGGGCTGTTTTACGGATTATATCATTTTCCGCCGAGAAGTTTATATCTGATAAAACGGCGAAAGTATTTTAATCTCCGCAGCGTTAGCCGCAAGAGGCTGCTTTTTACGCCGGGTTTATTAAGCGTTTTACTAAAGATGACGGAACCATAGCCGGAGTTCTTTTTCCATTTGTAATCAACAATACGAGAACCTCTCCTTAAATATGCCTTTATCAGTCGTTTTCGCTTTGATGGAACTGTTCCAGCCGACTCCAAACTGCCAAGCTCCATCGCTCTTTGGTCGGCGTAATCCAGCAGAAGCGAGAAAAATCCCAGCATCCTGTAAGCCGGATGCACGGCAACCTGACTGATTTCGGCGACTCCCGGCTGACGATACCACCAGGACCCGCTGGCTACGCCGGGCGGCGCGAGTGTAAACGAACCGACAATCTGATGGTCTATCTCGGCGACCCAGACCTCCCTGCCTTCAATCCTTCGACGCGTGGTCGCTTCGTCCTGACTGTCCGGAAGAAAATCCTCTCCTTTTTCGGCCCTGTCTTTGTAACATAAGGTTAAGAAATCCGACAATTTTCGGACCGAGGCGTCGTCAGAGCAATCCAATAATCTGAGTGGCGTTTTTTTCTGCATTTTTACCGTAACAGTTTTTCATAAAGCTTTTGTGTCTTTGCCGCCATAGCAACATGACAAAAACTCTTCTGTGCCCATTTCCTTGCTTCCCCGCCGAGCAGTTTTCTAAACTCAGAATCATTTATGAGTCCGGCCAAAGCTTCTGCAAGGCGGGAACTGTCTGTTGCTGATACAATCGGGCGGAATCGCAGATATTTAATAGATGTGGAATTCCGGTCGCCATCTAATCCGGCTGATATAACTGCTTTGCCGCAGGCCGCCGCTTCAAACATAATCGACCCGCCGGAGAAACTGACTAAAACATCGATGGAGTTCAAAACCTACGGCATATCATCTCGTCTGCCTGTAAATACCACATACTTGTCCAAATCCTTTTCGCGGATAAACTTTTTGAGCTGTTCAAAGTAGCCGGGGTGGTGGACCTCGCCGACTATGAAAAACGTGACGCTTTTTTCTGAATTTTTCAGCGTTTTCTCCGCGGCCTGAAGAAATTCCAGCTGGTGTTTGGAAGGGTCGATTCGTCCCACGATGCCGACCGTTACGTCGCCATTCAATGGAAAGTCCCTTTTCAGGATTTTTTCGCTGTCGTCTGATGGCTTGAATTCATTCAGGTTCACGCCGTCAGAGATACGTATTATCTTTTCACGGGCAATTCCCGCGCTAAGCAGATTACGTCTTATTCGTCTTGAGATGGCGATAATTGCGGTGGCCTTGTTGCAGTTATGCTTGTGAACACCGTCCGTGCTTACAGGCGTTCTCACGTGCAGCACCGACGGGACCTTCAATCTTGAGGCGACCCACGTCATATAACCGCTCAGCCAGAGGTCAGAATTATGGACCAGAGCGACATTATGTTTCTTTGCAAGAGAGAGAATTGCATCGACATCTGCCGGTACTCCAAAAGTGTGTTGTATGATAATTGCCTTCGTATGAACGGTAATCTTCTTTTCTACATCTTTTGGATCTATATTTAATGTATTATCTATAAATTATGAATATTTCAGACATTTTTATAAAAGAATAGTATCCTTTAATTAGAAACTGATGTCTAATCATGACAAATTGGACAATATAGACTTGAAAATCCTTAGCGCTCTGCT
>CAYLXJ010000208.1:0-5071 GCA_964387385.1 uncultured Pirellulales bacterium | reverse complement strand
GTATGCCCATCTTTTTGGCAAGCGGCACGACTGAGCCGCAATGCATTTGCAAACTGATTATATGAACGACGTCCGGCTTTTCTTCCGTTAGCACTTTTTCGGTCATTTCCTCTACAACGGCGTTGCTGTAATGGCCGAGAGGATTGGAACGGTAATTATACGGCTCTCTGTTATTAGGCGAGTTGATAAGCTCGATGTATCTAATGCCGTTTCTTGTCCAGTACTTCAGCCGGGGCCTGCCCCAGAGGTCGTAACGCAGCGCCGGGTAGCAGACCACATCCCATCCTTTTCCGGCTACTGCCTCCATAATCCCCTGCTGATAAACGATTCCGCTGCCGTGATAAAACGGCGCAAAGCCGACACCGATATATAATACCTTTGGCATACGTTTTAATCCGACTTTTTTCGCGCCAGGACAAATATCGTGTGCCTGCATCCTGAAAGCCGGCAGAACAAATAAAACAATCCCGCCGGAACCAATAAAATGCCTCTCCAAACACTTCTGGCGAATTGGAAAATACCCGCAGATGAACCGGCCGGCGGTTTGGAGATCTGCTTGCGGTCATTATCAGGCCGTCCCATGACAAGCCGTTTCTTGGCGCTGAGCAGAAACGGGAAATTGCGGTAAATCCAGTTTACAACAACGTTCCTGCAAACCTCACGCGTTGTGTATTCATTCAACACAATTATGTCAAAACCATTCCCCTCAAATATCTTCGTTAAGGAGTCCCTGCTCCACTTGAGCCAGTGATGAGGAGGATAGCCCCATCGCAGAACAGTGTCGGTTGAATAATGCGGCACAGTAAGGCCGACTATCCCCCCTTCCCGCAGAACGCTGCTTACACAACGCAGAAAATCGCGCGGCTTACTCTGGTGCTCAAAAACTCCGAAGAACGTAACCGCATCAAACTTTCTTCCGTTACATTGTTTTGCAAAATCATCCAAGGCGGTTACATACACCTCAGACAAGCCATAAACCTGCCTTGCGTGCCTGACGCCGTTGGCATCGAAATCAATCCCGGTAACCTCAAAACCTTCTTTTCGTGCACAGTTTAAAAAACCCCCCGTCCCGCAACCGACATCGAGCAGCCGTCCGCCGCGCCTGGCAATTTCAACAACAGCTTTATTATGCAAAAACCGGATACTATCCGGATGCGGCTTTAAGACAGCCATCGGAACCGAATCTCTCAGAATATAATCTTCGTCATTCTGATACCATTCGGCTTTCGGCTCTTCCAGCGGCCACCAGTATCTCAAGTCGCATTCCCGGCAGTGATACAGCGTAAACGATTCAAATTTTTCGCTCGTTTTCTCAACTCGTCCCTTCGAACAAACCTCGCATTCCATAGTCATCCCCTAACCAGAGATAGACCTCTTTGAAGGCCTGTTTTAAGAACGCTGTAATCGACCATACAAAAACCGGCTATATAAAAGCAAAATAGCCCTGCGGAATAAGCTGTCAATCCAGCCCAGGACGTTAAGTCGGCCCTGAGAAAATAATGTGTTGTGCCGGCCAAAATCGCCCCCGCAAGCATTGGAGCAAAAATACCCGCGAGCATCTTAAGATGGTCCTTCACAAAAAGAGACCTGACCGCATACACAACGAAAGAATTCAATATAAGAAATCCCAGGCCATAAACTATTGCTAATCCGGTCAGCCCCCAGGGTTTTATAACCAATAGGCCCGCGACAAGAACAAACAAACAGGAACCGAACTGATAAAAGAAAGACCTCCAGATACGCCCGCTGCCGAGGGTTACATAATATCCTAT
Source organism: uncultured Pirellulales bacterium (assembly GCA_964387385.1). GTDB lineage: Bacteria > Planctomycetota > Phycisphaerae > Sedimentisphaerales > Anaerobacaceae > Fen-1362. The sequence continues at coordinate 3,299 of CAYLXJ010000208.1, read as the reverse complement.
AGCATGAGGCAGGGAAACTGTGGCACAGAGCATCAAGATTTTGAACGGAACATCAGCAGTTCGGGCAAAATCTGCGTTTATCCACAAGCCGAGGAAATCTCTGGAAATAAAAAAAAGCGTCATACCAATGCCCCCGCAAAGAAGCACAACAAGTTTGCTTGAAGTTACATATATCCATCTTGCGTGCGTATACTCTGCTTTGCCGTTCAGATATGAAAAGGCGGGAAAAAGAACGGTAGTGAAGCCATTGGTGCACGAAAGCAGCTTATTGGCAAACTGTAACGGCACGGCAAAAAACGGTACGAACGCCGGTCCAAAAACGCAACCTATTGCCAGAGCGCCGAAATTTACCCTGATTACGCCCACAAGTGTTATTAAAAAGAAACCCATACTGAGTCCGAATATTCTTTTCAGCACGCCCATATCCAAAACAGGGATTAAATTTAATTCGGGAATAAATCGTTTGATAATAACGACGGAAATGCACAGCCGGATTATCGCCCCGCCGACGTAGGCGGCCGCCATGCCCCTGATTCCCCACCCCATATACAACACCGCCAGCATACTGAATATCTCGACCGTATCGGCAGCCATACTCACCCTCGTCGAACGGTCGTATCTCTGGAAGCCCTTGAGTACCGAGAGCAGGCAAATAGCGAAAATATTGAAGGCAAATCCGAAAACCGCGATTCTCAGAGCAAAAGTCGTTTCGCTAAGATGTGTTTCTTTAATTTGAAACATGCCAAGAAAAACCGGCACAATCGCCTGCCAGACGATGACCGTCATCAGTGCAATGCAAAGGAAGATAAACAGAGAATTTCGAATAGTCTCGCGGATTGCGGCGATGTCTTCGCGTGCATGATGCTCGGAAACAAACTTGATAAGCGAATCGCCGACACCGAATTTCAGGACCCCCATCACGCCGACAACGGAAAGTATCAGCATCCATATCCCATACTGCTCGTTTCCGAGCTTCGAAATGAAATACGGCACGCTGAAGAAAAATAAAACGAGCGGCCAGATAAACTCCACAAAGCTGTAAAAGGAGTTTTTCGTTAAATGACCTGCCAGTTTATTGCGGTCAAGATTCATTATCAGGCGGGAATTATCCAATCATGCCAAAGACGCCGGCGTTAAACGCTCGCGAGCAAACGCCGCCAGAACAGATATGAATATACCCATTGTGCCGGCAAGCATCACTATCATCGCCCTTCTGGGCTTGCACTTTTTTTCAGGAACAACGGCCTTATCGAGGATCTGTATCGTCGGCATACTTTTTGCCTCCTCGATTTTGGCGATCTCGTATTCACGGGTGAGCATCTCGAAGAGTATTTCCTTGATTTTGGCGTCCCTGCTGAGCAGATTGTCGATTTGACTAAGCTCTCCTTCAATCTCCCTGAGCCGATTTTCAAGAAAAATCTTTTTACTGACGGCCTGCCCAACGAACAGCCGTTTGTTTTGTCTATCCAGTTCCTCGACATAAGCATTGGCCAGAAAGGCCGCCCTGCATGGGTCGGTATCCTCGACGGTGATTTGAACAATGCCCTCGTCAGTAACCTTGATTGACGTCCTATCTTCCAGAGTTTTTCTGACAGCAGCGACGTCTTTTTTAAATCCGTATGCCGATGCCAAATCAAATCTCTCGATAAGGGCGTCAGCTATACTTCGGCTTTTCAGTATGCCAACATACATATCAGCGACGCTGCTGACATCCATTGCCTTTTGCAATATAGGATTTTTAACCACACCTAAACCATAAGCCAGCACGGACTCCCTCTGCAGGACGTCTATCGGAGTCACAACCGAAGCAATAGCGGCATAATATTTTGGCAACAGCATACTTACAATCGCTGTGGTTGCGACTATGATTGTGCAAAACCAGAAAATCATTCTCTTGTGTTTTAAAATAATTCGGAGATACTCGACTATACTTACCGAGTCATTCTCGATTCTGCTCGCTGTTGTCGAACAACTGACAATTGGAGATTCACTTCCGGTTTCATTTTCGAGTTCGATGCAGGGGCTTGCTATTTCATTCATAAAAAGAACTTTCCTGAAACGCTACAGCGCAATTATCACTCCGGCCGCCAAGGCCGCCTGGAACAGGATTGTGGTAAGGTCTTTGGTAGTTTGCAGCCAGAGGAACTGGTCTATCTTCCTGGGCACAACAATAGTATCGCCGGGATTAAGCCGGATACTCATAAATCCGCCGAAGTTCCACTGGTGCGTTTCCGAATCCCAGTACACAGAATCGGGGTTATTCTGTGCGATACTGACAACCGAGCCATCGGCCTTTATCACGCTAATATGCTTTTTGTCAGCATTACCGGTAGGCCCGCCGACTTTTTGCAGGTAGTAGGCGACGGTCTTGCCTTGCTGATAAAATAACGATGTCGGATTATAAACCTCACCGACAACGCTTACAATCCCAGGCATTTCTGGTATAAACAAACAGTCGCCTTTCTCAAGTTCAAAATCATATTTAGAATCCTTGAACTTCTCTATCGATACCAGTTTAACAACCACTCTGCCTTCAAGTTTAGCTGCGCGCAGTTTGGCCAACAGTTCCTTTCTTGCCTTCAAAGACGCCTCTTGCGCCTGTGTAGTATCCTTATCCAATCCGCCTGCCGCTTCCTTCGCCGCTGTGGCCAAAGCAGTTTCTTCTATCTGGTTAATAATCTCATTCAATCTTTGTCTTTGAACGATTTTCGCACTTTCACGAGTGAAAACCGCACCTCTGAGATATGCCCTTTCTGTAAATCCTCCGGCTCGTTCGATAAGCGAGCTTAAGGTCTCGCCCTTTTGCAAAGGATACACACCAGGAAAACGAACTTCACCAAATATATTAGCATCGCGGTCAAACTCAAGCTCGGGTATGGTACGCACAATTAAATGGTCGTAATCATTCAGCTCGATATTTTGCGCGGGATTTCCTGCTAATACTTCCTCGAGATCTATGTTCAGTTTTTCCGTCTGCATTCCGGATTGACTGACGTTTCTGCGAGTCAGTTCGGCCGTCTTGAGATAGGCGTTTTTTTGCACCCCTCCCGCAGCTTCAAGCAAATTGCTTATTCTCATTCCCGGGACAAATCTGTATTCTCCCGGCCGATATACTTCACCGTTAATTGAGGCGCTTCGTTTTTCCTGCTCCAGTTGCGAAACACTGAATACTTTTATCAAATCGCCATCTTGAATGATAGTGTTTGCCGCAGTTTTTCCATTAATACTTTCCGGCTCAGCAACATTAAAATCCGCAATAATTCGTCTTTGATGATTCTCCACTCTTTCCACCTGTATCT